>JBEAYK010000188.1:0-4666 GCA_041159305.1 Pseudomonadota bacterium | reverse complement strand
TGCTGTTCCTGATCATTTTCATCTGGACGCCACCGCATTTCTGGGCGCTGGCCATCTTCCGTCGCGAGGATTACGCCCGCGCATTGATTCCGATGCTGCCGGTCATCTACGGCGTGACCTACACGCGCTGGCAGATCCTGTTCTATACCATTCTGCTGTTCATCGTGACCTTGTTGCCCTGGATCACCGGCATGAGCGGTCTGTTCTATCTGGGCGGTGCGGTGGTGCTCGGTGCGGTGTTCCTGTACTACGCCATCCGCCTGATGAATCCGCCGGACGAGCTGTTCGCGATGGAAGTGTTCAAGTATTCGATCTGGTATCTGATGGCGCTGTTCGCCTTCCTTCTGATCGATCACTGGGTCATGCCGCCGACCTTCGCAGTGGCCTAAAGAAAAACCCCGCTTGCGCGGGGTTTTTCATTTCGTCCTTATTTGCCGAGCAGGTATTTCTGCCAGAACAGGATCTGGGCGGCGCCGAAGTAATCGCTGTTCGGTTTTTTGGCAAAGCCGTGGCCCTCATCCTTGAACATCAGATACCAGACATCGCCGCCGTTGTTGCGCACGGCTTTCACGATCTGCTCGGCCTCGGTATAAGGAACGCGCGGGTCGTTGAAGCCCTGGGCCACGAACAGCGGCTTGGTGATGGCTTTGGCATTGTTCAGTGGCGCGATTTCTTCATGGAAAGCGCGCATCTTCGGTTCGCGTTCATCGCCGTACTCCGCACGGCGCAGGTCGCGTCGGTAGCTTTCGGTGTTGGTCAGGAAGGTGCTGAAATGCGAAATGCCGACCACATCGATGCCGGCGCGGATACGGTCGTTGTAATCGACCATGCTGGCCAGCACCATATAACCGCCATAGCTGCCGCCATAAACGCCGACGCGGCCGCTGTCGAGTTCCGGCTGCTTGCCGACCCAGTCAAGCAGCGCGCCGATGTCTTTCACGGAGTCCTTGCGCTTGAAGCCGTTGTCGAGCTGCACATAAGTTTTGCCATAACCCGATGAGCCGCGCACGTTCGGCACCAGCACCGCCACGCGCAGGGTTTTCAGCAGGTATTGAATTTGCGGGCTGAAGGTCGGGAACGCCTGTGCTTCCGGGCCGCCGTGGATATTGATCAGCACCGGGACCTTTTCGCCGGGCTTGAGTCCGGCCGGGCGGTAATAGAACGCCGGGATGCTGCGGCCGTCAAAACTTTTGAAACGGACCAGACTCGGCGCCTGGAAGCTGGCGGTATCCAAACCACCCACTTCACTCTGGGTCCAACGGGTGAGTTCGGTTTTTGCCAGATCGATGACATACACGTCACTCGGCGATGTGGCGGTGTTGATGCTGAGCGCGATGCGTTTGCCATCGGGCGAGAATTGCAGGCCGCCGGTCACGCCGATCGGAAGTGCCGGCAACGAAACCGCTTTCCAGGTAGCGGTGTCCAGCACGCGCAGGGTGGAGATTCCGTCTTCATTGCTGATGAAACCAAGGCGCGAGCCGTCCGGGCTTTGTGCAAAAGCGCCGACATCCCAGGCAATGCCTTTGCTGATGATATGGCTTTTGCCGGTGGCCGGATCGTGATGGCGCAATTGCATGAACTCGGATTTTTCATCCGACACGAAATAAATGCCCTTGCCGTTGCGGGCAAATTCGAAACCGCCGAAAGCGGCGGTTCCGCCATCAATCGGGAACAGGGTCAGTTTGCCGGTGGCGATATCGACTTCGCCCGGTTGCGAGTCGGTAATCGACCGGTATTGGCTGACCAGCAGGGTTTTGCCATCAGGCGAAAAATCCAGCGCATTCCAGCTGCCACCCGCGGTTAGCAGGGGGCGGCTCTGTCCGGTCTTGGTATCGCGCAACCAGATATCCCGGTCTTTGCCATTCCGTGCCGTGCTGGCAAACGCCATCATGCTGCCGTCTTCATTCAATACCGTGCCACCGTTCTGGCTGCGTTTGCCATCGGTCAGCAAGGTCGTGGTTCGCGAGGGATAATCAAACCAATACAGCTGGCTGAATTCATCGCCGCCTTTGTCTTTGGAGAACACAAAGCCGGATCGCCAGGCTTTCGCCGGTGATGGGGTGATGCCGCCAACCGGCTCCTTGTAGAAGGTCAGCTGTTCACGCATGCCCATGGGCTGGCAAACCCGGTGCGCTTGGCCGGTTTCGGCAAATCGGGTGCTGATCAGCAGGCAGCCGTCGGTGGTCCAGCCGGCGAAACCGGCACCGCGCGTGTTCTGATACTGATTGAGGCTGTCGATCAACTCGGCCGGAATTTCCGGCAGGTTTTCACTGATGCGGTTGCCGACATCAACACGTTCAACGGCATGGGTGCCGGGTACGAAGGCAGCCAGTAGGGTCAGGGAGTACAGGGTGGTTCGCATGGAGGTTCCTGAGGTCGTTCGGAAGCCCAAGCATACCGCAATCCCTGTCAATTCGGCTTCAACAGATCCCGCAATTCTTCGGTTTCCTGCAGGCTCAGCCCGCTCTGCGCCATGCGCTGGCGAAGCACCGACAGACGCTGCTGGCGGGCCTGCCGGTTCAGCTGCGCAATGGCATCCAGAAACTCCTGGCGCCAGATGGCTTCATCGCCGGGCATGTCGGTCAAGGCCAGCTTCTGCAGGGCAGGATAGTCGGCATGCGCTTCGAAGGTTTCCAGCAGCAGGGCGGTGCTGATGTCGGGCCGGGCATGGATGGTTTCCAGCAAGGCCACCATCAGTCCGATTCCGGGCACTTCAAGATCGGCGAAGGCAAACGGCGGTTCGACCTCACGGCCCAGAACGGGTTGCTGCAGGAGCAGGGTGATGACTGCCCGCACCAAGCTGCGTTTGGGAGAAATGCCGCTGGCCGGTACCATCTTCGGGGTTTCCGTTGCCGCAGCACCGAGGACGCCGGTCACCGACTGCAGGCGTTCGGTCATCAGATCGCGGAACGCACCATCCGGTATTTTTTGCAGATACGGTTTGACCTTTTCGGCCAGACGCGCTTTGCCCTCCAGCGTGTTCAGGCGGACATCCTTGGACAGCTCCTCGAAGAAATAATCCGACAGCGTCATCGCGCCATTCACCCGCTGCTCGAAGCCATCAGCGCCTTCGGTTTTGACGATGGTGTCCGGATCCTCGCCTTCCGGCAGGAACAGGAAGAAGGCCTGTCGGCCGTCACGCATGCGCGTTGTCGCCGTCGAAGCAGAACACCACATCGGCGCTGTTGCGGAACAGCAGTTCGGCATGATCGGGTGTGGTGGCGGTACCGAGCGTGGCCACCGCCTGGGTGATGCCGTGCTGGAACAGGCTGACCACATCCATGTAACCTTCGACCACGATCAGGCGCGGGATTTTGTTATGCGCCTGTTTGACCTGCCACAGGCCGTAAAGCTCGCGGCCTTTGTGGAACAAGGGGGTTTCCGGCGAGTTCAGGTATTTCGGGCCGTCGTCCTTTTCCAGCACGCGGCCGCCGAAGGCGATGACCCGTCCGCGCCGGTCGGCGATGGGAAACATGATGCGCGCCCGGAATTTGTCGTACAGCCGGCCGTTGTCGGACTTCGACAGCATGCCGGTTTTCTCGAGCAGTCCGCGCCGGCGCTCGTCGCTGCCGAGCGCATCGATCAGGCCGTTGAAGCCCTCGGGTGCGTAGCCGATGGCGAAGGCGGCGATGCTTTTGGCATCCACGCCGCGTCGCTCGAGATAGGTTTTGGCTTTGTCCGAGGCCGCCAGCTGTTTCTGGAAGAATTGGCTGCTGGCTTCCAAAGCCGCATACATGTCGCGGCTGCCGTCGGTATCGGCCGGACGTGCGTCTTTCGGAATCTCGATGCCGGCACGCTTGGCCAGATCCTCGACCGCATCCATGAAGGTCAAGCGGTCGTAGTTCATCAGGAAGCTGATGGCGGTACCTTTGGCGCCGCAGCCGAAACAGTAATAGAACTGCTTGCTCGGTGAAACCGTGAACGAAGGCGAGCGCTCGTCATGGAATGGACAGCGTGCCGAGTAATCCTTGCCCTGTTTTTTCAGCGGCACGCGCGTGCCGATGATTTCGACCAGATCGATGCGCGACAGCAGGTTGTCGATGAAGGATTCCGGGAGCTTCGCCATCAGATTAGGATGCCATTATTCGCCGGAAACCGTGCGCTTATTTTGACAGTGCGGCCTTGACCATGCCGGACACCGCGCCCATGTCGGCACGGCCGGCCAGTTGCGGCTTCAGGGCGGCAATGACCTTGCCCATGGCCTGCGGGCCATCGGCGCCGGTGTCGGCAATGGCCTTGGCGACCAGCGCTTCGACTTCGGCCTGGCTCAGCGGTTGCGGCAGGTAGGTCTGGATGATGCCGGATTCGAATTTTTCGATGTCGGCCAGATCGGTGCGGCCGGCGGCCTCGAGCCTCTTGGTCAGCCACTCGATGCAGTCGGCGTTCTCGGCGTGGATCATCGCCATTGCGCCGTGCTGCCGCGCGACCGCGAGCACGTCGAGGATCTGGCCGTCGCCCATCACCTGGGATTCGAGCCCGCTCGCGATGCGCAGCACGCGCCGTGCCACATCGAGTCCGGCACGCCGCTGTGCCACGCCAAGGAGCGCCTTCGCTCCCGCTTCGAGTGGGGTCTTATCGCTGATATTCAGCCCCCTGATATCGAGACCAAGATTGCCATCCTGAAGCGAGAGGCCGAAGCGGAGGCTGTGCCGCTGCCCGACAACGT
>JBEAYK010000187.1:0-6166 GCA_041159305.1 Pseudomonadota bacterium | reverse complement strand
AGACGCTCTGGCGACATGCCGGCGGTCAGGCCGGCGGTGAGTGCCGCCGCCATCACCACCAGTACTGGATTCCAGCGGCGCATAAAACCGATGATGACAACCAACACGGCAAGCAGAGGCCAGTAATTCATGAGTGCTCCGAGAGCGTAGCGATGCCGGCCTTGTGCAGTGCGGTCTGCAGCGCAACCGCAAATTCCAAGGCATGCGGGCCATCGCCGTGCAGACAGACAGTATCCACAGCCAGTGACACCGGATTGCCGTTGACGGATCGGATGATGCCGTCCTTCACCATCGCGAGGGCTTGGGCGATTGCCTGGTCGGTGTCGGTAATCAGCGCTTGGGCATGGCTGCGCGACACCAGCAGGCCTTCATCGGTATAGCGCCGGTCCGCGAAGCCTTCAGCCCATACGCTTAAGCCAAGGGTGCGTCCGGCGTCCAGAAGTTTTGAACCGGCCAGGCCAATCAGGACCAATTTCGAATCGACATCACGCACGGCTGAGGCGACGGCATCGGCGGCTTGCGCATCGACGGCGGTACGGTTGTAGAGCGCGCCATGCGGTTTCACGTGCCGCAACCGGCCGCCCTCGGCCTGGGTCAGCGCTTTCATGGCGCCGATTTGATACAAGGTCTGTGTATAGATGGTTTCGGGGTCCAGCCCCAGTTCGCGCCGACCGAACTCGGCACGGTCGTAATAGGACGGATGCGCACCGATGGCGACGCCGTATTTCAGACAGAGCAGAATCGATTCCCGCATCCGCATCGGTGATCCGGCATGGAATCCGCAGGCAATGCTTGCCGAAGAAATGAACGGCATGATGGCGGCGTCGTGTTCCGCATCCAATTCGCCGAGATCGGCATTGATATCGATGGAAAGTGTCATGGGTGCCACCATTGTGCCATGTGTTGCCGCCATTGCCGGTAATGCAACTCGCGTCGACGCCATTGTCGAACGGCTTCGGCAGCAGATACCGGCTCAAAGCTTAGATGATCTCCGGGCCGGCACTGTGCCAATCGGGAATGTGCAATGCTGGCAACGGTTCCTAGCAGCGGATAACCGCCAGTGGTCTGTCGATCAGCCGCAAGAATGATGGGATGTCCATCGGGCGGCAACTGGATACTGCCGAACGCCACGCCGCTCGAGAGCAGTGAGGGCCAGGCGCTTTCCGGATGAAGGGCCTGTTCCAGTCGCAGTCCCATGCGGTCCGAGTTGCGGCTTATGCGCCATTCGGTGCCGCAGAATTGTTCCTGCCGGTTTTCGTCCAGCCAGGACCAGTGGCTGCCGGGAACGAATGGTAAGGGTCCAGCTTCCGGAAAAGACGGGTTAGCCCAGGCAGTATGCCAGCGCACTGTTTTTCCGGGATACCGACTGGCGGCATAGGCGATGCGGTCACCACGTTGGAATGCACGACCTTCAAAACCGCCGATTCCCGAGCGGATATCGGTGGCCACGCTGCCAAGGATGGGCTCCGCATTAAAGCCGCCTTGGACCGCAAGATACGCGCGACAGCCCTGCCGGGGGTGTTTGAAATGCAGCATCGTGCCGGCTTCGAGTCGGATGGGGCGACACAGGTCCAGGGCAATAGCATCGGCTTCGGCCTGCAGGTCGGCGCCGGTGATGGCAAACCACTGCGTCTGTTCGATGCGTAATCGCACCCCCCCAAGGGTGATTTCAATCAGGGCCGTGTTGTCGGCATTGCCGAGCAGATTGTTAGCGACGCATGCGGCCAGGCTATCCATGGCCCCACAGACACCGATGCCCTGATTTTGCAGGCCGCGTCGGCCAAGATCCTGGAGACTGCTGATGCCGGCGGTTTCAAAGACCATCATGGCGTGCCACCCATCGCAATGAATTCCTCGAAGCCAATCCTTTGAATGCATAGTCGGTCGCCTGGCTGTAAGTAGCTAGGCGGGGACTGCTGAAGATCAAACAGACATAGCGGTGTTCGGCCGATCAATTGCCAGCCTCCGGGGGACGGGCCCGGATAGATCCCGGTCTGCGCGCCGCCGATGCCCACCGAGCCGGCCGGAACATTTAGACGCGGTGATTCCTTTCGCGGCATGTGCAGGACATCGGGAAGTCCGCCGAGATAGGCAAAGCCGGGCTTGAAACCCAGAAAATAAACGCGGTAATCCGCCGTGCTGTGCAGATGAACCAGCGCTTCCACGTCAAGCCCCGTGTGTTCGGCCACGGCTGCCAAATCCGGTGCAAGACGTGCATCGTAACAGACCGGTAAAACGATATCGCGTGCGATACGTCGTTCAACATCATGGCTGGCCGGCAAGCGGGCAATGGCCTGCGAGAGCGATTCAAAATCATCCAGCATCGGATCGAAATGAACGGTCAGGGTATGGTAGGCCGGCACGCATTCCACACGATCGGATCCGAGCCTTGCCTGCAATGCTGCTGCGATGGCATGCACGCGGTCGTTCAATTCCGGGTCGATGCGTGGCGCGAAAGCCAGCACCAATGCGCTATCCCCTAATGGGGCCAGGCTGAATTCAGGGATTGGGATCATTGCCGCACAGCTGCAGATGGCGGAGCAGGTCGCCACCGAGCCAGTAACACAGCTCGGCAGGATGTCGGATATCCCACACTGCGAAATCCGCGCGCTGTCCGATGGCCAGCGTTCCGCGGTCGTGCAAACCGAGCGCACGCGCTGCATGGATCGTCGCGCCGCGCAGCGCTTCTTCCGGTGTCAAGCGGAAATGTGTGCAGGCCAGCCCCATCGCCAAGCGCAACGAAAGCAGGGGTGCAGTCCCCGGGTTGCAGTCTGTCGCTACAGCCATCGGCACGTGATGACGGCGAAATGCTTCAATGGGCGGTTGTTGGGTTTCCCGCAATACATGAAATGCACCCGGCAACAGCACCGCGACCGTTCCGGCCGCGGCCATCCGCCGCACCGCATCCTCGCTGGAGTATTCGACATGATCGGCCGACAGGCCGGAAAACTCCGCGACCAAGGCGGCACCGCCCAGATCGCTGAGTTGGTCGGCATGGGCTTTCACTGGCAGACCGAGTGAACGTGCGCTTTCAAACAGGCGCCGGCTTTGGGACGGTGAGAAGCCGATGCCTTCGCAAAAAACATCGACGGCATCGATCAGGCCTTCGGCCTGCAGAATGGGCATCCAGCTGCAGACGGCTTCGATATAGTCATCGGCACGTCCGGCGTATTCAGGGGGCAGGGCATGGGCGGCCAAATAGGTGGTTTTCACCGTCATGCCGGTTTCGGCGCCAAGCCGCCGCGCGACTCGCAGCATCTTGCGCTCACTGTCACAATCCAGACCGTAGCCGGATTTTATTTCCACGGCCTGCAGGCGAGGCAGGCTTTCCGCGAACAGGGCATCTTCCGATGCGTTGCGGGTCAGGCGCACGCTGGACAGAATGCCGCCGCCGGCCTTGGCGATATCGGCATAGCTGGCGCCGCGCAAGCGTTGTTCGGCTTCTTCGGCACGGTTGCCAGCGAATACCAGATGGGTGTGGCAGTCAATCAAGGCCGGTGTCAGCCAGCCGTCCTGGCCGTCGATGACTGTATCGATGTCTTGCAGGTAGGGTTCCGCAGCTGCACGGTCGTTCCCGACATAAACGATATGGCCATTACGCCAGACGATGAGGCCGTTTTCGATGACGCCATAATCCGGGCCGTTGAGCGTGGCCAGATGGACATGCGCGATGGCGCCATGCGGATGGTCATGGCGTTTCATTTGACGACTCCCAGCGCGGCATAGTGTCCGTAATCCAGGCCGAGTTCAGTCAGGATGGCCTGCGAATGCTCGCCGAGTTGCGGCGGTGCCTGGTGATAGCTCACCGGGGACTCGGAAAGTTTAAGGGGGCTGGCTACCAGTGGAATGCCGTCCACTTCAAGCACATTGCCATTGGCTTTGGCCAAGGGGCTATGCAGCGCCTGTTTGACGGAATTGATCGGCGCGCAGGGAATACCGCGATTGCTGAATGCCTGCAACCAATAGGCCACCGGTTGCGTGCTGAAGATGGCTTGCAGGTTGGCCGTAACCAGATCCCGATGCAGTACGCGCTGACTGTTGCTGTTGAAGCGCGGGTCATGGACCCACTCCGGATGTCCAACGGCATCGCACAGCGCGTGCCAGAGTTTTTCATTGGCGACTGTCAGTACGAAATGCTGATCGCTGGCGGAAAAATCCTGGTAGGGCACGATGCTGGCGTGTTCATTGCCGTAACGCGGCGCATCTTCGCCGGTGAACAGCACGCCGGCACCGATATTGGCGAGCCAGGTCAATTGCGTATCGAACAAAGAGACCGCGACCTGCTGACCGCGTCCGCTGTGATGGCGTTGTTGCAGGGCTGCCAGAATGGCGATGACGGCATTCTGGCCGGTGGCCAGATCGACCACGGCGACGGCAACCTTGTTAGGCGCACCATCGCGCGCGCCGGTGATGGCCATCAAACCGCCTTCGGCTTGGACGGCATAATCGTAGCCGGCCCGTTTGGCATCCGGACCGGTACGGCCATAACCGGAAATCGAACAATAGATCAGGCGCGGATTGATTGCACTGAGTGCATCGTAGCCGACGCCAAGACGTTCGGCGGTGCCGGTGCGGAAGTTTTCAATGACGATATCGGCCTGTGCCACCAGGGCGTGAATGACATCACGGCTTTCGGGTTTGTGCAGATCGATGCAGATCGAGCGCTTGTTGCGGTTGGCGCAGGAGAAGTAGGCGGAGATCGCACCGATGTAGGGCGGCCCCATGCCGCGGGTGTCGTCACCGTCGAAGGATTCCACTTTGATGACATCGGCGCCGAGATCGGCCAGTGTCTGCCCGCACCAGGGTCCGGCCAGGACTCGGGACAGATCCAGAACTTTCACGCCGCTGAGTGCCGTCATCGCTTCTCGCTTACAATACCAACCATGGACCGATTCATTTTACCCGCAATCGCCAACAGTCACAGCCATGCCTTTCAACGTGCCATGGCTGGCCTGACCGAACGTCGCGGCGACCCGTCCGACAGCTTCTGGACCTGGCGCGAGCAGATGTACCGGTTCGCTGGCCGCATCAACCCCGAACAGCTGTATGCCATTGCCGCCCAGCTCTACAGTGAAATGCTGGAAGCCGGATACAGCCATGTCTGCGAATTCCATTATCTGCATCATCAGCCGGATGGCCGGCCGTATGCCGACCCCAGTGAAATGTCACAGGCCATCATCCGTGCCGCGGAAGACGCCGGCATCGGCCTGACCCTGTTGCCGGTGCTGTATCAGACCGGCGGCTTCGATGGTCGGCCGCTGCATGACGGCCAACGCCGTTTCGGGCATTCGCTCGAGGCCTATCTGGCCTTGATTGCACGCTTGCAATTGCAGGAAAGCCATCTGCTGAAAATCGGCGTCGCTCTGCATAGCCTACGCGCCGTGCCGCCGGAGACCTTGTCGGCACTGCTGCCGCTGTTGTCCGGGCGGAATCTTCCGATTCATATCCATATCGCCGAACAGATGGCGGAAGTGCGCGAGTGCGAGGCTGTGCGCGGCGCCCGTCCGGTACAGTGGCTGCTCGACAACGCCCCGGTGGACGCCCGCTGGACGCTGGTGCATGCCACCCACCTGCATGCCAGCGAGGTCAAGGCTTTGGCGCGTTCGAAAGCCACGGTTTCGCTCTGTCCGAGCACCGAAGCCAATCTGGGTGACGGATTCTTTGCCCTGCCTGAATTCCTGAAAGCCAAGGGCAGCTTCTCCATCGGATCCGATTCCAATGTATCGGTGTCGGTAGCCGAGGAGCTTCGGTGGCTGGAGTACGGCCAGCGTTTGAAGCACCAGCAACGCAACATCGCGGCCAGTGAGAAACAACCCGCCGTCGGACGTTTCCTGCTCGAAGCAGCCGCAAAAGGGGGCTGGCTATCGGCCGGCGTTCCGAAGCGCACGGATATGCTGGTGCTCGATGCCGATGCGCCGGCCTTGTTTGGCGCGACCGAATCCGATGTGGCCGAGCGTTTCGTGTTCGCCGGCAACCGCCCGCTGATTGATCGGGTGTGTGTGCATGGGATTGATCGCGTGCTTGGCGGCCGGCATGTATTCCGTGAACCATTTGCCGCCGGATTCCGGCTGGCCATGACGCAATTGCTGGCGGATTGAGTGCGCCGATCATACCGTGGGCCAAGGGTCTTGCCGACTGCAAGGGCAATTTTTGCCAAGCATAAGCC
>JBEAYK010000186.1:0-3331 GCA_041159305.1 Pseudomonadota bacterium | reverse complement strand
CTCCATGACGAACTGCGCGAAGTCGCAGCACAGCGCGGTTGCACCATCAGTGACCTCGTGCTCACCGCCATCCGCAAGGAACTGCGCCGGCCGCGCATGACGGCGTGGCTCGAGGAAGTCGCCGCCATGCCGCGCGTCGACGTGACGAACAAGGAGATCCTCGACGCCATCGACGACGGGCGCAGGGGTCGATGAAGGCCATCGACACCTCGGCGCTCGTCGAGTTCCTCCTGAACACCGAACGGTTCGCGGCCGCGTCGGACTATTTCGACGACGAACTCATCGCCACCGACCCGTGCCACGAAATCGGATTTGCGCAGGGTAACCGTCAGTCGCTTGCCGAATTCCTGCAGCAACCGGTCGCCGATGCCGTGTCCGAAGCGGTCATTGATGTATTTGAAGTTGTCCATATCAAGAAACAGCAGGCAGAATCTCGACTGGCTGCGCTCGGCATGGGCGATTTCGGTACGTGTATGGCTTTCCAGAAGCGATCGGTTGGCCAGGCCGGTCAATCCGTCATGCACGACCATCTGCCGGATCTTCTCTTCGATGTCCTTCATCTCCTGGACATCGTGCATGTAGCCATGCCAGAGGATGCTGCCGTCCGGTTTGCGCTCGGGAATCGATTTGGCTTCGTGCCAGCGGAACTGGCCGCTGTTGCTCCACAGTCGGAACTGCATGTTCCAAGGGCTCAGGTCCTGTGCCGACTGCATGATGCTCTTCTGCACGTTGGCGTAGTCGTCCGAGTGGATTTTCGCGAAGATCTGTTCTGAATCTTCCTTCAGCTCGTGTTCGTCGACGCCGAATTTGCGGACGCGGGTATTGATGTAAGGAAAGTGCGTGGTGCCGTCGGCGCGCAGCCTGAACTGGAAAATGATGCTGGGAATGTTGTTGGCGATTTCGTCGATGAAGTGCTGGTTTTCCAGAAGTTTTTCGCCCATGCGGTCACGCAGGAGCATCAGCATGCCGCCGGACAGGGCGATGTTGGCGATGATTCCGGTCAGATAAGGCAGGGTGAGCATGATGTCACCGTTACGTATCATTTCGGTGGTGACATCGTGGGTCAGCATCCAGGACGAACGGAAATAGAATGCGGCAATGATAGCGAAGATCGCTGCCGCCATGAAATAGCGGCCACCGCTGCGGATGTTGTACCAGCGCGCACCGAGCATGTACAGCATGCCGCTGAACTGCAACGCATAGATGAATCCGGTGCTGATCATCAGTGCTGGAAGTTGATTACGCAGCACTATGGAACTGATCATAGTGGCTGCTGCAGGCAGCCAGAGGAGCGCGTACTTCAGACGGTAGTTCAGCAGCAAGCCGATGCTGATGGACATCAGCACGAATGCGACGCTCAGTATTATGCTCGGCAACACGAAGCCCAGGGCTGGTGATATCTGCATTCGCAGGGCCCCGAAGACCAATGCTATAAAATGTAATAGCAGCCCCAAAGCCCAGTACCGGTTGCTCTTGCTGCCATGGGCTTGGCTGGCATAGGCGAACATGGACAGCATCATCAGGTCGACCAGAATGAAGATGATGAACATGGTCGGCAGGTGCAGATTCATGATGAAATCCCCTGCGGCATTTGCTCGAGGAGGAAACCGGTGAAATCTTCGGCCGGCATCGGCTTGGCGAACAAATAGCCTTGGCCGAAATCGCAGCCGGCTTCATGCAGCAGTTTTTCCTGGCCGATGCTTTCAATGCCTTCGGCCACCACGCGGATGCCGAGTTCGTGACCGATGCGGATGATGGCGCGGCAGATCGCCAGTTTCTGCATGGAACTCTCGATGCCGTCGACGAAGGACTTGTCGATTTTAAGGTAGGTGAGCGGCAGGCGTTCCAGCTGCGACAGATTGGAGTAACCCACGCCGAAATCATCCATGGCCAGCTGGAAGCCGATCGATTCCAGGATGGCGATGATCCGCATCATCTCGGGCGTCATGTTCAGCAGGCTGCCTTCGGTGATCTCAATGATCAACGCCCGCGGTGGAATCTGCATGGCCATGAAGCGTGCCAGCATCTTTTCTTCGTTTTCAACGCAGTATTCGAGATAGGCTGAGGGCATATTGATGCTGATCTGGAAATCCGGGGAAAGCTTGTCCCGCCACTCCCGGAGCTGGATGAGCACATGGTCGAGCACCCAGTCGGTGATCGCGACGATCTGTCCGCTGGATTCCGCCAGAGGAATGAAACGGGCCGGAACCAGGAAACCGCGGGTCGGGTGGTTCCAGCGGATCAGGGCTTCGGCTTTTTGCAGGCGGCCGGTCTGCAGATCCAGAATGGGCTGGAAATACATCTCGAACTCGTCCATGTCGATCGCGGCGGCGATATCGGACGACAGGGTTTTGTGGTCGATGTGTTCGTCCTGCATGTGCTGTCGGTACCGAACCGGCAGGCTCTGTTTGGCACCATAGGCGCGTTGCAGGGCGATCTCGGCACGGCTCAGCAGTTCGACGCTGTCCTCGCTGTCGTCCGGCCAGACCGCGACACCGATGGCCGGGGCCGGCAGCACGGTGTTGCTGGTGCTGATCAGCGGCCGCCGCAGCACATCCTGTATGGTGCCGATGCTGCGCATCATCAGGCCGTCATCGGCATCGGTATGCGGCAGCAGCAAGGCGAATTCATCCCGACCCGTGCGCGCGAGGAGGGACTCGGTGCCGGCCATGTCACGCAGACGCGCGATAAGGCACTGCAGAATGAAGGCGCGCTCGTTGATCGAGAGGATGGCATTGAATTCCTCGAGGCGCTGGAAGTTGATGGCCAGCAGGAAGCGGCGCTTGCCATAGGGCTGGTCGGCGAGCGCTTCACCGATGGCGGCTTCGAAGCCGAAGGCGTTCAGCAGGCCGGTGCCGGCATCGGTGACGGTCGCCGTTTCCCGGGCCTGGTTGCTCTGCAGCAGTTCCTCGTCCAGTTGCACCGCGAGTTTGCTCAGGTTGTCGGTGACCGTCATGCTGATGTGGTTCGTCCGGCTGATGTAGCGCATCAGGACCTGCATGATCACCAGCGTGACCAGCGCACCGACAAGAAAACGGGCAATCAGATACAGGCCTTCATGATCAAGAAAAATAACGGCAATCGGAATGATCAGCAGCACCATTCCGACCGAAAACCAGAGCGCGCGGTAAGGCGTCAGCATGATGTGGACCAGAACGAACATGGAGCTCAGGAACAGGGCGGTCAATGCCCCGTTAAGGATCATGGCAATCAGCGAGGTGACGACGCAGATGACCAGCATCGCGGACTTCACGACGGTGGAGTTCTGGTTGCGTTCCGGCAGCATGGCCAGGCCGCAAAGCAGAATCAGCGTACCGTTGATGATGCCGAG
>JBEAYK010000185.1:0-3335 GCA_041159305.1 Pseudomonadota bacterium | reverse complement strand
GATCGGCGGTTCCGCCGATCTGGCGCACTCGAATCTGACTCTGTGGAAAGGCTCGAAGTCGGTGGGCGGCTCCGATGCCGATGCCAACTACGTGTATTACGGCGTCCGCGAATTCGGCATGAGTGCCATCGCCAACGGGCTGGCACTGCACGGCGGTTTCCTGCCCTACGATGCCACCTTCCTGGTGTTCTCCGACTATTCACGCAATGCATTGCGCATGTCGGCATTGATTCCAGCCGATGTCATCCATGTGTTCACGCACGACTCCATCGGTCTCGGCGAAGACGGCCCGACCCATCAGCCGATCGAGCACATGGCTTCGCTGCGTTACATTCCGAACAACGATGTCTGGCGTCCCTGCGATGCGGTCGAGTCGGCAACGGCCTGGACGGAAGCCATCAAACGCCGCGGCGGCCCGAGCTGTTTGGTGTTCAGCCGGCAGAATCTGGCGCACCAGCCGCGCAGTGCACAGCAGGTCGCCGATATTGTCCGCGGCGGATACGTGCTGTTCGAAAGCCAGCCCGGCGCCTGCGAGCTGATTCTGATCGGCACCGGTTCGGAAGTGGAGTTGGCCGTGCAGGCCGCGAAGCAGCTGGCTGAGAAAGGCGTGGCCGTGCGTGTGGTGTCGATGCCGAGCACGACCGTGTTCGAGCGTCAGGACGCCGCATACCGCGAATCGGTGCTTCCTGCCGCCTGCCGTCGACGCGTTGCCGTGGAAGCCGGTACGCGCGACTTCTGGTACAAATACGTGGGTCTGGACGGCGCCGTCATCGGCATGGATTCCTTCGGCGCCTCGGCTCCGGCCGATCAGCTGTATGCCCACTTCGGCATTACCGTGGATGCGGTGGTTGCGGCTGTTGATAATCTGAAGTGATGCGCGGATCGCGTCCGTCTGCAACTAGCTGAGCAGCAGTTTCCCGGCCGCAATCGCCAATACCACGGCCAGACTTTTGCGAAGCCGTTGCACGGGCCAACGTTGGATGCCCAACTGTGTGCCCAACATCGCGCCTAGCGCCACCGCAATCAGCCAAAGCGGCAGGGCTTCCGGAAAGCTCTGATTGCTGCGTAATAGTCCGAGAATGGCCGCCAGCGAGTTCAGCCAGACGAAAGCCACCGACAGGCCGGATGCTTCGCGCGTGTGCGCCCAGCCCATGGCCAGGATCAGCGGCGTCAGGAAGATTGCGCCGCCGGTGCCGGTAATGCCTGACAGACAGCCGATGGCTGCGCCGGCGGCCAGTGCCGCAGGCCATGGTACCGGTTTCGAGGACATGGATTCCCCGGTCTGCGCCAACTGCTGGCCGCTACGCCAGGCTCCGATCGCCGCGGTAAGGAGCAGTGCCCCGAGCAACAGGCTGTAGGTGTCCTTGGGAATTTCCCACTGCGCCGCCAGAAAAGCCATCGGAATCGAGGCCAGCACGAAGGGCAGCACTTTGCGCCAGGGCACCAGATCGGCCCGGTAGAAACGCCAAAGACCGATACCACCGACTAAAATATTCAGTGCCAACGCGGTCGGGCGCATCTGCTCCGGGGCGAAGCCGAGCAGGGCCATTGCGGCCAGATAGCCGCTGGCGCCGGCATGACCCACGGAGGAATAGAGCGCGGCCACCAGAAAGAACAGGCCGGCCAAGGCGAGGATATCTAAATCCATGGTGTACCGAAGCAGATGCAGTCAATCCACATGATACGGCATCCCCCGTTTGCCCAGCCCAGTGGCCCTGCAAACTTTGCTAAAATAGCGCTTTCACCGCCCACCGGGAGTCTCTAATGACCATCAAAGTTGCCATCAACGGCTATGGCCGCATCGGCCGCAATGTAATGCGCGCCCTCTATGAATCCGGCCGTACGAATGAAATCCAGGTGGTCGCCATCAACGATCTGGGCGATGCCGAAACCAATGCCCATCTGACCCAGTACGACACCGCGCACGGCAAATTCCCGGGCACGGTCACCGCCGAAGGCGGCGATCTGATCGTCAACGGCGACCGAATCAAGGTCTATGCCGTCCGTAATCCGGCCGAAATTCCGTGGGGCGCGCACGATGTCGACGTGGTCCTGGAATGCACGGGCCTGTTCACTTCCAAAGCCAAGGCCTCGGCGCATCTGGCCGGCGGCGCCAAGAAAGTCATCATTTCCGCCCCGGGCGACAAAGACGTCGATGGCACCTTCGTTTACGGCGTCAACCACCACCTGCTGAAGTCCGAGCATACCGTCATCTCCAATGCGTCCTGCACCACCAACTGCCTGGCGCCCTTGGCCATGGCGCTGCATGAGAAAATCGGCATCGTGCACGGCCTGATGACCACCATCCATGCCTACACCAATGACCAGGTGCTGACCGACGTGTTCCACAGCGACCTGCGCCGTGCCCGCAGCGCCACCATGAGCCAGATTCCGACCAAGACCGGCGCCGCCGCCGCTGTCGGCCTTGTGCTGCCGGAACTCAATGGCAAGCTGACCGGTTTCTCGATGCGTGTTCCGACCATCAACGTCTCGGTCGTCGATCTGTCATTCGTCGCTGCCCGCGAAACCACCAAGGAAGAAATCGATGCGGTGCTGAAGGCCGCTTCCGAGGGTCCGCTCAAGAATATCCTCGGTTACAACAGCAAGCCGCTGGTCTCGATTGATTTCAACCACAATCCGAACAGCTCGGTCTATGACAGCACCCTGACCCAGGTCATGGGCGGTACGCTGGTCAAGGTCTGCTCCTGGTACGACAACGAGTGGGGCTTCTCCAACCGCATGCTCGATATGACGGTCGCCCTGATGAATGCCAAGTAAGCACAATCAGACGAAGCAAGAAAAAGCCCGCGATTGCGGGCTTTTTACTGTGTAGGCAATGTCCATGATGCTATGCTAAATTACCAAAATCGCCGATTCATCCTAATCTGCAATGGGATGCAAATCAAATGAAGTTCACGCTCATTGAAAAATATAAAAACAAAATCGGCCTGCGTATTAATTCACCTTTGCGAAAAGGTCCGAAACGTGACTTCGTATTCATTCATATTAATAAAACAGCAGGCACGAGCATTGTAAGTCATACAGGAAAGCCTTTCAGAAAGCACCTCACAGCCAAAGAAGTAATTGATGTCATTGGTAAAGAAAAATGGGATGCCGCCTATAAATTTACGGTTGTCCGGAATCCCTGGGATAAGATGCTTTCGCATTACAAGCATAATATTAAGACTAAGCCACAAACCATGACTGGTCGCGACGGCCATGGAGTCATTCCTTTTTCTCAATGGCTGCTGTTAACGCTGGGCCCGAATAAAGATAAGAAATACTACAATCGTCCACAACATTTCCTTCCACAGGTAGATTGGCTTAAAGACTAC
>JBEAYK010000184.1:0-3339 GCA_041159305.1 Pseudomonadota bacterium | reverse complement strand
GCCGATCATAAGCGCATTTCGGCTTACTATAATTACGATAACGGCGGTGGCCGCATCCGTGGCATTTATGCCCAGGAAAATCTGGCTGCGGCCGAGGTTTTCAAGCAGTGGATGGCGCCGATGGCGGATATCGGTGTGACCACTGTCACCAACCGTAACACCGGTAGCACCGACCATATTTCCTTCGACCGCGTGGGCATTCCGGGATTCCAGTTCGTGCAGGACAACCTCGATTATTTCACCCATGTCCATCACACCCATCTGGACGGCCTCGACCACCTGCATGCCGAAGATCTTCGCCAGTCGGCGGTGGTGGTCGCCACCCTGGCCTACCTGACCGCGATGCGCGATGAGCCCTTGCCGCGCAAAGCCCAGCCCTGAGTCCGGAGTTTCCATGAATTGCCGTCAACATCTTCGTTATGCATTCTTCGCGCTGTTGCTGCCCATGGCGGCGATGGCCCAGATTCCGGGCTTAAGCAAGCCGGAGCCGGCACCCGTCGAAGAGAAATCGGAAGCACCGGCAACCATTCCCATCGCCAACATTCCGCTGAAGGCCGAAGAAGACGAGCGTTTCATCCAGGAGGCCATGCTCAGGGCGCAATCGTCCAACAAGGCCGGTGCCATGGCCAAGCAGTTGAAGGACATCCAGAATAGCGTCAGCACGCTTTCGCAGAAGTCGCAGAGCAGCAAACTTGAAGGTGTCCAGATTTCGAGGCTTGAAAGCCTTGATAAGCACTGGAGTTTCCTTAATCGTGAACTGACCCAGTGGCAGGGCCGGTTGCAGTCCGTGGCCAAGCCGCTCTCCGAAGACGCCGCTGAACTGGCCGCGCGCAAGCAGGTCTGGATAAACACCCGCACAGCCACCGCCGCAACGCTGGCGCCGCCACTGCTGCGCAGCATGGATGAACTGCTGGTCGAGTTCGAAAAAGCGGATCAGACGATATCCCAGCCATTGACCAAACTGCTGGACCTGGGTCGGGATGCCAGCATCATCCAGGCGCGGGTCAGCCGGAATCTCGCTGCCGTCCGTGCGCAGATTGCCGCGGTCGATCGTGACCTTGCGGTCATCGACTCCGAGAATCTTTTTGCCGCACTGGCCGCATCGCAGACCGATGAAACAGGAGATCTGGAATCGCTGAAGAAAGGGCTCAGTATCGAGCAGGATTTCAGAGCCGAGTTCGATCGGGCCAATTTGCGTGTGGAACGTCTATTCTGGATCTATTCATTCATACTGCTTCCATTGTTCATCTGGCTTGCATACAGCGCCAGAAAACTGCTGAAAGGCGATTCACGGCTTGAGCAGTACCGCAAGACACTGACCCGGCCGTTTTCGGCCTGGTTGCTGCTGACAGTGATGGGTCTGCTGATCCTGCAGTTGTCCGGGCCCTTGATCCGCGTCCAGCTGCTGCTGCTTCTGGCCTGGTTGCCGGTCATGCGTCTGCAGCCACAGCATGTTCACGAAGGCATCGGACGCTGGATGTATCTGACGGCGGTGTTCTACGTCATCAATCTGCTGGCTTTCCTGCTGTCGCAGAATCCACTGCTGTTCCGCCTGACCGTGCTTTTCAACGGGCTGTTGATGCTTGGAACGCTCGCCTGGCTGCTTTACCGTTCGCAGACCGCCTTGAAAGCACGGACCAACCGGCAGTTGCTTGTGCTGCGGATCATCATCGGGGTAGGTACGGCGGTCATGCTGGTTGCGGTCGTTTCCAACCTGGTCGGGAACGTCACCTTGGCCGTCATGCTGACCGATGCAGCGCTCGATACCGCCTACATAGGCCTGTTCCTTTTCGCGGTCGGTAACGTGGTGCGTGCCTTCTCGCGGTTCCTGTTCCGCGGAACGGCCGAAAAACTGAAGTCCCGTACCCAGCATGCCGGCGGCCTGATGGAGGTGATGTCGGGACTGTTCAATTTCGTGCTGGTCGCACTCTGGCTTTACGGTGCGTTGACGGTGTTCCGCATTTTCCGGCCGTTGATGGCATTGGTGCATTCGATTTCCTCATTTGCCATTGAATTCGGAAATATTTCCATCACCATCGGCAGTATCGTGCTTTTCATCGTTTCCGTGTACCTCTCGTTCTGGCTGGCCAAGACCATCCGTGGCGTGCTTTCGGAGGACATCCTGCCGAACATGGAACTGCCGCGGGGCGTGGCCAACAGCATTTCATCGCTGTCGTATTACGCGCTGCTGGTGTCCGGATTGATGGTGGCGCTCGCCGCCGCCGGGTTCCACATCTCCCAGCTGGCGCTCATTCTGGGCGCGCTCAGTGTCGGTATCGGTCTCGGTCTTCAGGACGTGGTCAAGAACTTCGTCTCGGGCCTGATCCTGATGGTCGAACGGCCGGTCCAGCCTGGCGATATCGTGGAAGTCTCGAACACCACGGGCAGAGTCCGGGATATCGGCATGCGTGCGACCACGCTGACCACCTTCGAGGGGGCCGATGTCATCGTGCCCAACGGCATGCTGTTGTCCGAAAAAATGATCAACTGGACGCTCAGCAGCGATAACCGGCGAATTGAAATAGCCATCGGTGTTTCCTATGCGGCTGATCCGAAGCATGTCCTTGAGGTCCTTATGGCCGTTGCCAATAAAGCACGCGGTGTGACCCATGATCCTGCCCCCACTGTCGTATTCACCGGATTCGGTTCCCATTCCCTCGACTTCAGTGTGCGTGCCTGGACGGATAACTATGATGACGCCATTTTCATACGCAGCGCCCTGGCCCTCGACATCCATGCCGCGCTGACCGAAGCGGGCATCGCCATTCCCTTTCCACAGCGCGATCTGCACCTGCGCTCGGTTGATCCCGACATCCTCAGTCAATTGCAACGGAGCACCCCATGAACACCCCAGCCGATCTGCCGCAGCCGATTATCGATCTTTACGATGAATACACCCATGCGCCATTGGATCGGCGCGTGTTCCTGAAACAGCTGGCGTCGCTGGCCGGCTCTACGGCCGCCGCCTATGCATTACTGCCTTTGCTGGAGAATAATTATGCGCATGCGGCACTGGTACCGGAATCCGATCCGCGTTTACGCACGCAATCCATCGAATTTGCAGGCCCCAAAAATCAGTTGAAGGGCTATTTGGCGCAGCCGGCCGCCAAGGGCAAGCGCGGTTCGGTGTTGGTGATTCACGAAAACCGCGGGCTCAATCCGCATATCCGCGATGTCGCTCGCCGTGCCGCACTCGCCGGCTACAACGCTCTGGCTCTGGATTTCCTCAGTCCGCTGGGCGGCACCCCCGATAATGAAGACACGGCGCGCGAGTGGTTCTCGAAGCTCAACCGTGCCGAAACCCCCAATAACGGCATGGCGGCCTTGGCCTATCTGAAA
>JBEAYK010000183.1:0-3346 GCA_041159305.1 Pseudomonadota bacterium | reverse complement strand
GATCGCGTCAATGTCCTCCTTGGCGTCCTCGAATTCCTTGTTGGTGACGACGCGCTTTCCTCGGCGCGCGGCCAACAGCGCCGCTTCGTTGACAAGATTGGCGAGATCGGCGCCCGAGAAACCAGGCGTGCCGCGGGCGATGGTCATCGGCTCGACATCTTCATTCAGCGGCACTTTGCGCATATGAACTTTCAGAATCTGTTCGCGGCCCTTCACATCCGGAAGACCGACCACGACCTGACGATCGAAACGGCCCGGGCGCAGCAGCGCGGGATCGAGCACGTCCGGACGGTTGGTGGCGGCGATGACGATGACGCCCTCGCCACCTTCAAAACCGTCCATTTCCACAAGCAGCTGATTAAGGGTCTGCTCGCGTTCATCGTGGCCACCGCCCAGGCCGGCACCTCGATGGCGGCCTACAGCATCGATTTCATCGATGAAGATGATGCAAGGCGCATGCTTTTTGGCGGTATCGAACATGTCGCGCACGCGCGAAGCGCCGACGCCGACGAACATCTCGACGAAATCGGAACCGGAAATGGAGAAGAACGGTACTTTGGCCTCACCGGCGATGGCACGGGCCAGCAAGGTCTTGCCGGTGCCGGGATTGCCGACCATCAGAACGCCACGCGGAATACGACCGCCGAGCTTCTGGAATTTGGAAGGATCGCGCAGGAACTCGACCAGCTCGCCGACCTCTTCCTTGGCTTCATCGCAGCCGGCGACGTCGGCGAAGGTGACCTTGACCTCGTTCTCACCCTGCATTTTGGCGCGCGAACGGCCGAAGCTCATCGCGCCCTTGCCGCCGCCCTGCTGCATCTGCTTGATGAAGTAGAAGGCAATGCCGAAGAACAGGATGTACGGCAGGATGTTCAGCACGATAGCCCAGAACGGCGGACCGGCGGCCGGTTTGGCCTGCACGATTTCAACCTTGCGCTTGACCAGGACGTTCACCAGATCGCGGTCGTAAGGACCCCAGGTCTGGCCGACACTGCCGTCACCGCGGGTGTATTTCAGCTCGGTCCGGGCACTGGAACTGTCTTCGGAAAACTCGACTTTGGTGACCGTGCCGGTATCGACCTCATCGAGGAATTTCGAATACGCCACTTCCGGCGTGTTCTTTCCGAACTCGGGGGAGAATGCGTTCATGACCGCCATCATCAGGAAACCGACGACGACGAATACGATGATGTTCTTGGCCAGATCGTTCATTTTGTTCCTTCAGCGCTTGCCGGTAGCCAGCGCATAAACTTCGTTGGAACGGCGCCGCGAGGCCGCCGGTTTACGGATGGTGAGTTTCTGATAGCGCGGGCGTAGGTCTTTGACATAAGCATCGAAACCTTCGCCATGAAACAGCTTGATCAGAAAATCACCGCCTTTTTTCAGGTGGGCATCGGCGAAGTCGCGCGCCAGTTCGGAAAGGTACATCGCACGCGCTAAATCGACGGTATCCACACCAGACATATTGGGTGCCATGTCCGATAAAACAAGGTCCACCGGTTTTTCGCCCACTAATGTCTGTAATTGGGACAATACCGATTCTTCCCTGAAGTCGCCGTGAATGAATTCGACCCCGGCGATGGGGGGCATTTCGAGGATATCGAGGGCAATAACCCGGCCTTTGTCGCCCATGACCTTGCGGGCCATCTGTGACCAACCCCCGGGTGCGGCGCCCAGATCGACGATGGTCATGCCCGGTTTGATCAGCCGGTCGCGTTCGAGCAGCTCTTCCAGCTTGTAGGCCGCACGCGAGCGCAGACCCTCGGACTGGGCCTTTTTGACATAAGGGTCGGCGAAGTGCTCTTTCAGCCAACGCTGGCTGCTTTTGCTGCGGGTAGCCATAATCGTTGTGGGCGTGGGGACGGGTTCATGATACCCTTTTATCCCCCTCACCGCATTGGGCCAAAGGTCATGACCACCCCCCTCAGCAATCCGCAGAAACGCTATCTGCGCGGGCTCGCACACGACCTGAAACCCATCATCCTGGTTGGCGCCAAAGGGCCCAGCGAGGCCTTGTTGGCTGAACTGGACGGCGCTCTGGAGCGCCATGAGCTGCTGAAAGTGAAATTTGCCGCCGATGACCGCGACACCCGGGATGCCTGGATCGCGCATCTGGTCGAACAGTCGAAGGCCGATCTGGTCGCACGCATCGGCAATATCGTGATTCTGTTCCGCCGCAGCAAAGACAAGCCCTTGATTATCCTTCCCAAGGCCTGATGCAGATTTCACTGGAAAATCCGGATTATCGCTATATCTGCCGGGGCGTCAGTGCCTCGGGAATTCGGGTGAATGACCGGGAAATAAGCACCAGTTTTCTGCTGGGGCCGAACGTACTGGTGGAAAACTGGCTTTTGACCGATATCGGAACACCCGGCCCCGAAGCCTGGGAGGCCGTTCTGGTCCTGAAACCATCGCTGTTCATTCTCGGCACCGGGGATATTCAGATTTTTCCCGAGCCGAAGCACATCGCCTTCTTCCTGCAACGCGGCATCGGTTTTGAAGTGATGAACAATGCCGCCGCCGCACGGACCTTCAACATCCTGGCCCAGGAAGGCCGGAATGTGGTGGCCGGATTCCTGATTTCTCAGTGATCCACGGCGCCGCTGGCGCCGTGCCCGGTCTGGGAACGGATGTACTGGGACAGAAAGCGTGCCCGTTCGGTATCGCCCGCAGCGGAACGGTCGGTGATCGAGAAAAGCCAGATGCCGGCAAAGGCAAGCGCCATCGAGAACAGGGCCGGATATTCATAGGGGAAAACCGGTTCGGCGTGACCGAGGATCTGCACCCAGACCGTCGGACCGAGAATCATCAGGGTCACGGCGGAAATCAAGCCGAGAGCGCCGCCGACCAAGGCGCCGCGTGTGGTCAATTTACGCCAATACATGCTCAGGAAAAGCACCGGGAAATTACAGCTGGCGGCGATGGAGAATGCCAGACCGACCATGAAAGCGATGTTCTGCTTTTCGAACAGGATGCCGAGTACGATGGCGACCGCGCCGAGCACCAGAGTGGTGATTTTGGACACGCGCAGCTCCGCACGTTCGTCGGCATTGCCCTGTTTGAAAACACTCGCATACAGATCATGAGAAACCGCGGAGGCGCCCGACAATGTCAGGCCGGCGACAACGGCCAGAATGGTGGCGAATGCCACTGCGGAAATGAATCCCAGAAAAAGATTGCCGCCCACGGCTGCGGCCAGATGCACGGCGGCCATGTTGTTTCCGCCCAGCAGTTCGCCCGAGGCGTCCTTGAACGCCGGATTGGTACTGACCAGCAGGATGGCGCCGAAGCCGATGATGAACGTAAGGATGTAGAAATAACCGATGAATCCGGTAGCGTAGAACAC
>JBEAYK010000182.1:0-3349 GCA_041159305.1 Pseudomonadota bacterium | reverse complement strand
GCTGAAAAGCGGCAAGGAAGCGGCCGTGTATGTGGTGCAGCGTGGCGACGAGGTGCTGTGTGCCAAGGTTTACAAAGACATGGCCCAGCGCAGCTTCCAGGCCCGCGTACAGTATCAGGAAGGCCGCAAGGTGCGCGGCAGCCGGGCCATGCGGGCCATGGGCAAGGCCAGCAAATTCGGTCGCAAGGAACAGGAAACCGCCTGGAAGAACACCGAAGTGGATGCGCTGTACACCCTGCACGAAGCTGGCGTGAGCGTGCCGCGCCCGCACGGGTATTTCCACGGCGTGCTGCTGATGGAACTGGTGACCGATGACGAAGGCTACAGCGCCGCGCGTTTGGGCGAGGTGGTGCTGGAGGCCGAACAGGCGCGCTGGTATCACACCGAGCTGGTGCGCGATGTGGTGCGCATGCTCAGCCTGGGCCTGATTCACGGCGATCTGAGCGAATACAACGTGCTGGTCACCGGACAGGGCCCGGTCATCATCGATTTTCCGCAGGTGGTCAGCGCTGCCGGCAACAACGCCGCGCGCGACATGCTGCTGCGCGATGTGCACAACATCCGCGACAGCCTGGCCCGTTCCGCACCGGAACTGAGCGACACCCATTACGGCGAAGAAATGTGGGCGCTGTATGAGCAAGGCGAGTTATCGGCCGGCTCGGAACTCACCGGCCAGTTTATTTTTGCCGAAGGCGATGCCGATGTGGCGGCGGTGATGGAATCCATTGAAGACGCCCGCCAGGAAGCCATCATCCGGCAACAGGGCCGCGAGGCGGCCGAGCAGGATCCGTAGGCGCGGCTTACTGCGGGTTCAACACCCAGCGCACGTTGACATCACTGTATTGCGGAATGAAATTGCAGCCCGGGTTCGGCACGTTTTCTTCGGCCTTGAACGCGAATTCGCCGTCACTGCCTTCGCGGGCACCGGTGAGGGTGTAGCGGTAGGCATTGCAGGTTTCACTCAAGAAATTGACGGTAACGGCTTGTACAGGGCCGCTGGCCGGTTCGCGCACGCAGTGGCGTTCGGTCTCGTTGGCTTGACCGTATTGCAGATCGTTGATGATGATCTTGCAGGTGTCCTCGTGGGTGAACACGATCTGGTGCTTGGGCGGTTCGCTGCAGGCGCTCAGTAGGGCGATAGCGGCGAGGGCGGGAATGATTCGGGTCATGGCAAACTCCTTTGCGCCATTGTACGGCCGGGGTGGTTCAATGCCAGGTGAATATGGCGGGATTAGACCGGCGGAATCGGGTCAATCAGGCCGGCATCGTCGTCCACGCCCTTGTTGACGCGCTTGGCCACCGGAAAGCATTTCAGCGCCGGCAGACTGCGGGTCAGCAGGAACGGCATCGACGGGCCGCGGCCCAGGCCGAGCCAGTCATCGACCTCGCGCTTTTCCAGAAACACCGGCATGCGTGAATGCACTTCGGCCGGAATGCCCTCGGCGGCTTGGGTGATGATGGTGAAGCTGCCTTCGCTGCCGTCGGTCAGTAGCGGGTGTTTGGGCTCCCACAGCCCGGCAACCCAAAGCACGTCATGCGCATGCTCGGGGCGCAGATAATACGGCTGCTTGCCGGTGGCGGTCGGTTTCCATTCGTAATACCCGGCCATCGGAATGGCGGCATGCCGCGATTTGAAGGCGGCACGGAATGCCGGTTTTTCGTCCAGGCTTTCCATGCGGGCATTGAAGGTGTGCTGGCCGAAGCTGGCCTCTTTGGCCCAGAACGGCATCAGGCCCCAATGCAACTTCACTAATCGGGTGTCTTCACCGTCGCGGATCAGTACGCCGGCGGTCTGGCTGGGCGCCAGATTGTAGCGGGCCGGCAGCAACGCGAAATCGGCGCGCAGGGCCGGCCAAGGCACCTGCTCGGGGAGGGTGATTGGAACCTGGGTGAATCGGCCGCACATGGGGCGATTGTACGGGCAAATCACGCTTTCCGGTCATGTGGGGGCGTTTTGTCGGTCCTAAGCGGATGCCACCACGGGGTAAAGGATTTCCCCGAAATCGAGCTCGGGATGCTCGATCATCAAAGCGATGATCAGGGGCACCAAAGTACCGAGAATGTTCGCGCCGTCGCTGATCTGCTGACGGTTGACTTGGCTGTTCCAGGTCGCGCCGCCGTGCACCAGCTGGTTGCGCAGCACGTACAGACGATCGAACACGATGGACAGCACCACACCGGTCTGATTGGCCATCACGGCCTGCATGGCGCGTGTATTGGCGCTACTGAAATCCGTTTTCCATCGGTCGGAAGCATCGTGATCGCGCAGTGCTTTCCAGAAGCCATCGAAAATGTACTTGTTTTCGATCAGGACCCGAATCGGTCCGCTGAACTGGCTGAATACCGCCTTTTTCAAGCTGCCATCAGCATCCGCCTGGACCAATACATTGATGAAGCTCTGCAGATTTTCGCGCTCCACACGCTCGAAGCCAAACTGTTTGGCATAGGCGGCATTCAAGGCAATCCACAGAAAGATGAAACGGGCATCGGGATCGTCCGTCTCCTGCTCGGAACGCGCCAGCCAACTTATGGCGCGATGCAGCCGGATGGCGGAGGCTTCAGCATGGGCGGTATTGGCTTTGAGGGCGGCTTTCAGGTCGGCGGCAGGCATCACAGGATTTCCGGTGGGTCTGGAAATACTATAACAGTCCTAATTCAGGGTATTGCTTTCCGCCGCGCCGGCCTTTTTAGTGACCGGCTTGCGTGAGGGCTTCGAGGCCGTGCGCTGTTTGGTCCGCACCAATTCCTGGGTCTCGATGAAGAGCTTCGCCAGATCGGTTGCTCGCTGCAGGTACTCGACGCCATCGCTTTTGAACAGCCAACTGAAATCGCCGACCTCGAAACAACGCTCCAGGCAGGCGTCGTAAACCATCACCGGGTGCCCGCTGAGAAACCCGTTGAACTGGGCGAAATAGTCGGCTTGCTGGTGGTTGAAAATTTTCTGGGTACCACCCGCGGAATCCGTGATGCGGATGAAACGCGACAGATACGGGTAGTCCTCGATGTCCGGGACTGCCTCGGGATCGTCCTCCAGCGCGGCATGATATTCCAAAATGGCTTCCGGCCGGCCGGGACGCTCCAGGGTCAGAAAGTCGATGCGGAAACGGCCGCTGTTGCTGAATGGGGTGATGAGGTAACGATTGCCTGCGCCAAAATGGTAATCCATGGATATCCTCCGTACGGGTTAACGAGCACCGCCGGAAAGGGCGGGCCGAAGCCCGCCCCGAACCGGAACCGGTTCACACATCCTGTGTTACGCGTTTCCTTCCATGTCTTTGCGTTCCTTATCGCTGAACGCCAGGTCGGCCCGGCTCTCCCGGTAGTGCATCATTTTCTCCGACACGATGTT
>JBEAYK010000181.1:0-3643 GCA_041159305.1 Pseudomonadota bacterium | reverse complement strand
TTCTTGTAGTCACGGCACGAAAAAAGCGCAGAATGCCTGCGTGGACGTACCGCACGGCCGGGATGCGGAAATTCAACTCTCTCTGAATGCGTCGACCGGAAAAGCCTGACAGGATGTCGGGCTTTTTTGTCGAAAAAAAACGCCAGACGGAGTCTGGCGCAGGCATGTAATGACCTAAATGGAGATAAATCTACAAAGAGAGAGTTCGGGTAGTATGGAGCAAGCTACCTGAACCGATGCTGATGGCTGACTTTGCCGCTGAATGCCGGTTGTTGAACGGCGGCTTATCAGCGCAGATGCTCGTCATCCCAGCCGATATTTTCCTTACGGAGGTCGGACACTCTGCGACGATCTGGTGCTTTCGTATCCTTTTCCATGCGGAATGAGGTGCGGCGATCGTCGTACTGACGGCGTTGGTCTTTTCGGCCATCGATGACAGGCCGGTAATGGCACTCGCAGGTTTTCGAAGCACAATCAGCCAAGGGCAGAGGGGTGCAGTCTCCCGCCGGCATACGGATGCGATCGTGTTTGCGCGCAAAAGTGCAGGCCGTACTCAGATTCGGTGCAAGAAACTCCCATGCCACCACGGACTTGATGCCGGCATAACGTGACGGGTTGGGAACCTTGGCTGGAATATCAGCCAAAGTCAGAACAGAGGCATGATTGGCTTTAGCGGCCGGAACGATTTTCAGGAAATAATAAGCAGCGCCGGCAATACAGATAATGACAATCAATCCGATCCACATGAATGCCTCCATTAAGCTGATATGCCTGTAATGGCGGAGAGAGTGGGATTCGAACCCACGGTGGGCTATGAACCCACGGCAGTTTTCAAGACTGCTGCCTTAAACCACTCGGCCATCTCTCCGAAGTTACATTTTAAACCCAATTGCAGGTTTCGGGTGTCATTCGCCCAGCTTGAATTCAACCGGTATGAGCAGTTCGGAAGCAACAGGTGCGCCGTTTTCTATTTTCGGACTGAATTTCCACTGCATGACGGCTTCCCTGGCGGCACGGTCCAGCTCACGCGATCCGCTGCTCTTTTCAACCCGGATCCGGTCCGGATGCCCTTTGGCATCCAGCTGGACGTTCAGGGTGACGTTGCCGCTGTCATTGTTGCGAAGTGCCGTTGCCGGATATTTCGGGGCGACACGTACCAGAACTGCGGCGTCATGATTGCCCTGTTGTGAATGGGGTATCGTCTGTGCTGATTCCGGGGTCGGAGCAGTTTCGAGTGGTCCAGACCCTTCAGTGGTGGCCATGGGGGCCGGAGTAGGGCGGCGTGCCTTCGGGTTCGGCATGTCGGTAATACTTCCGGAAAGACTTCCAGGCAGGCGCAGGGGATCAGAGCTTTCCATAGCGGCATTATCATCCGCGCTAAAGTAGGCATGATAGACCCAGCGACTGCATTGCCAAGGCACGGAAAGCAAAAGTCCAATCAGTAAAGCCCTCAGGAACAAACTACGCGGACTGTGCGTTTCCAGCCAATGCACCAAACGTGGCCATTCCCGCTGCCGGATGCGCAGAGCAGTGTCGTGCCAATGCTGTTTCAGGGTTTCGAAAGTCATGACGGAGCCGGTGGCGGTAGGCCCCCATTATAGGAAAATTCCTAGAGACATGGCACTCAAACTTTGTGTCAGCTCGAATACCATCGCAACCCACAAATACCGGATACTTAAAAAACTTGGAATCCAGCATATGATTTCGCTGGCTCGGTTGGCCGAACAGTACGGCATCACCGAGCCAACGCTGCAGGCTTAATCTTCCTTGTTTTCTGGACTGATTCGCACTGTGAAATCGAATCCGGAATTCGGCGTATTCGGCATCGAAAACGATGGCGGTGCGACCGGAACATATCCTGTCTGCTTCGGTTTCGGTTCGATGAACTCCGCTTGTGCGGCTGGCGCGGGCTGAATGACCGCCTCAACGACGGGGTCTTCTGCAGCGACAACCGGTTCCGGGGCCAAGGTAGGTTCAGGTGCCAACGGCTCTTCGACAGCAGAAGTGATGTCTGATTCTGCATATGCTTGCACCGGAGCTGCATACTGCCGTTCGACAGACGTTTCTAAATCGGTGAAGTCCGATTCGGCAGTAGAAACCGGAATGGCGGACACGATAACGGGTACAGCACGTGGCATGGCCGACTGCTGCTGGCGGCTGCCGTTATCGGTATCAACCGCTGCAGGCGCATTGGCGGCATCCTGTTCCGGTGATGTGGCATCGAAAAGCACATTATCAGCGTCTTCAAAATCCATTTCCGACTGGTCGTTGGCAGCATCCACGGTTCCTGCGGTTTCACCTTCCTGACGGCGACGACGGCGGCCGCCGCGACGCCCACGACGTCGACGCGGGGTGCCATCGGTCTGCAGTTCGTTATTGATAGGATTGGCTTCGCCGTCCGCAAGCTTGGTCACGCTTTCAGCAGCCGTATCAACGGATTCCTCAGTCTGAGCATTGAGTCCGGCAGCGGCACGCGCGGCGGCTTCGGCTTCGCTTTGTGCGCGTTTTTCGGCCTCGCGGCGCTGGTTCTCCGCACGCTGGGCTTCCTTGCGCTCGGTTTCACGCTTCTGCTGCTCTTCACGACGCTGTTTGCGCTGTTCATCGGCAATTTTACGTTCTTCATCAGTGCGTTCAGGGCGGTTGCCGCGCTGTTGCTTGTTCTGAGGATTGCGGGGGTTACCCCGGTTCGCGGAACGGTCCCGACGGGGGTTGTCATTTCGACGCGCCGGTGTAGGCTCGGCTTTCTTCGGCTCATCGGCAGCATCACCGGCAAAGATGGCGATAATTTTGCTGAACAGGCCAGCTTTCTTTGCGGCCGGGGCTTGCTTGGCAGATTCTTCAGCGACAGCGCTGGTTTGTCGTGGCGGCGCAATTTGTGCTGGTTTCACATGAGTGACAGCTGGTTCAGCGGGAACATTGAGCTGTGCTTTGGTCAGTGCATGCACTTCCAGCTTGCGCGGCACGCCACGCTGGTAACTCGGCTTGCCGGCATCTTCGGGCTGGTCGCCTTCACGGATGCGGGTAACGTTGAAATGCGGAGTTTCCAGGGATTCATCGGCAACGATGATGATCGGTGCTTCATGACGGCTTTCGATTTCAACCAGGGCCCGGCGCTTTTCATTAAGCAGGTAGTTGGCGATTTGCGGTGGTGCCTGCACCAATACTTGTGCGGTTTTATCCTTCATCGCCTGCTCTTCGGACAGGCGAAGGATGGACAAGGACAGGGATTCGACGCTGCGCATGCGGCCATGGCCGTCACAACGCGGGCAGACGATCTGGCTAGATTCACCCAGTGACGGACGCAGACGTTGACGCGAGAGTTCGAGCAGGCCGAAGCGGGAGATCTTGCCGATCTGCACGCGGGCGCGGTCGAGTTTCAGAGATTGCTGCAGCCGATCTTCGACCATGCGTTGGTGTTTGCCGGAACTCATGTCGATGAAGTCGATGACGACCAGGCCGCCGAGATCGCGCAGACGCATCTGGCGGGCCACTTCTTCAGCGGCTTCCAGATTGGTGTTGAGCGCGGTCTCTTCGATGTCGCCGCCCTTGGTGGCGCGCGAGGAGTTGACGTCGACCGCGGTCAGCGCTTCGGTCTGGTCCAGAACGATGGAGCCGCCGGAGGGCAGGCGCACGGTGCGTTCAT
>JBEAYK010000180.1:0-3394 GCA_041159305.1 Pseudomonadota bacterium | reverse complement strand
ATTGAAATCGGCGCAATCCAGAACCGCTTGCCGGCATAACAGAGCCGCTTCAAATGGACTGACCGGATAACTTTCACCGGTGACATGCAGCAAGGCCTGTTCGGCTTCCCGGCTCCAGGCAAAGCGGGCGAACGGATGCCGATACAGGGACTGGCCGCTGACCATGGCTTGTAGGGCCTGCGGCCAACTGGTTTGTTCGGGGCCGGCTTGGACATCGCCGGAAGCCCGGTAACGGGTGATGAACTGGCCGAACCAGCGTCTGCGTTCGGCCGCATCGGCATTCTGCCAGACCGCCAAGGCTTCCTCCACACGCGCGAAGGCCTGTTCATCGATTTCGTAGGGGTCTTCGGGGATTTTCAGATCCGGATCTTCATAACGCCGGTATTCCGGGAGTTTCTGGGCCAGATCTTCCGCGAAATCCACCAGCATTTCGGCGCTGGAAGGTGCCCGCATGCCGACCGAGAAGGTCATGCAGTAGTCCAGGGCGACACCGTGATGCGCGTAACCCGGGGGCAGATACAGAACGTCGCCAGGAGCCAGATCCCAATGGTGGTCGGCCTTGAATTCCTGCAGCAGTTTCAATTCCGAATCGGGACGGAATGCCGGCTCGTGGCGGGGTTCGGCTTCGATCTGCCAGTTACGGTGGCCCATGGCCTGCACCAGAAAGACATCATATTGGTCGATATGCGGTCCAACCGAACCACCCTCGACCGCGAAGCTGATCATCACATCATCCACCCGCCAGCGCGGCAGGAAAGAAAAGGGCGCCAGCAATTCGGCGACATCGGCATCCCATTTGTCCATGTCCTGGACCAAGAGGGTCCAGTCGTGGTGTCCGAGTTTTGGGAAATCGCTTTCCGCGAACGGTCCCGTGCGCAGGCTCCAGGTATCCTTTTTGCGCTGATAGGTCACGATTCGTGCCAGCGGACCATCTTCGCAGGCCAGGCCGGCCAGATCTTCCGGCGACAGCGGTGGTGTGAAACCGGGGAAGGCCTGACGGATCAGCAGGGGTTTCTTCTGCCAGTATTCGGCGAGGAACTGCTCGACCGGCATTCCCAGAAAGTGCTGCGTGTTGCCGGTACTTTCGATCATGCTCAACCCTTGTGGATGGCTTTGGCCAGCAGTCCGGCGTGACCGGTATAGCCGGCCGGTGTCAGTGCCAGCAAGTCCTTCTTGGCCTGCTCGGGCAAGTCCAGCGTGGCGATGAAATTACGCATGCTGGATTCGGTGATGCCTTGGCCGCGGGTCAGGGCTTTCAATTGCTCATAGGGGTTCGGCAAGCCGTAGCGGCGCATCACGGTCTGTACCGGTTCGGCCAGCACTTCCCACGCACTGTCCAGATCTTCCTGCAGGCGCTGCGGATTGGTTTCCAGTTTGCCGAGTCCTTTGCCAAGGGAGTCAAGCGCAATCAAGGTATGCCCGAAACCGGTACCGAGCGCACGCAGGACGGTTGAATCGGTCAAATCACGCTGCCAGCGGCTGATCGGCAGTTTTTCCGCGAAATGGCCAAGCAGACTGTTGGCGATGCCGAAATTGCCTTCGGCATTCTCGAAATCGATTGGATTGACCTTGTGCGGCATGGTCGAGGAGCCGACTTCACCGGCCTTCAGTTGTTGCTTGAAGTAGCCTAAGGAGATGTATCCCCAGATGTCACGGCAAAGATCGATGCCGATGGTGTTGATCCGGCGCATGGCATCGCAGAGCTCGGCAATGGCATCGTGCGGTTCGATTTGCGTGGTGTAGGGATTGAATTCGAGGCCAAGGTCGGTCACGAATCGATCGGCGAATCCCGGCCAGTCGACTTCCGGATAGGCCACGGCGTGGGCATTGTAATTGCCGACCGCACCGTTGATCTTGCCAGGCATCCGGATATCCCGCAGTTGCAGCACTTGGCGGTTGATCCGGGCCAATACATTCGCCATTTCCTTGCCTAGTGTGGTCGGCGAGGCGGTCTGGCCATGGGTGCGCGACAACATCGGTTGACCGGCCTGGGCATGACTGAGCGCGAGTAGGGCGTCCTGCAGACGACCAAGAGCCGGCAAAAGGGCGTCGTCGCGCCCCTGCTGCAGCATCAGGCTGTAACTGAGGTTGTTGATGTCTTCCGAGGTGCAGGCGAAATGGGTGAATTCCTTGGCTTGGGCCAAATCCGGGCGGCTTTCCAGTTTTTCCTTGATGAAATATTCGACGGCTTTGACATCATGGTTGGTGCTGCGTTCAATGGTCTTGACGCGTTCGGCATCGGCTAAGCTGAAGCCGGCGGCGATGCCGCGCAGGAAGAAGGTCTGGTCGGTATTGAATTCAGTCAGTTCGGCAATGCCCGGCTCGGCGGCCAAGGCGATCAGCCATTCAATTTCCACATGAACCCGAGTTTTGATCAGGCCGAACTCGGAAAAGACCGGACGCAGGGCATCGAGCTTGCCCGCGTAGCGGCCATCGGTCGGGGAAAGGGCGAGCAGGGTATGTTCGGTCATGATTGGAAAACCAGAAAAAGTGAGTGTACCGGGCGGGGCAAAAGGTTTCTGCCGCGCGCTGATTTGAAGTCAATTGTACCGTGAAAAGGCGTTATCATCGAGCTTGGGACCTATTAGGAGCACGCTCATGAGCCTGAAATTCCGCGTGGAGCTGGACAGTTTCGGCGAACTGCTGGTGCCCTTCGACGCACTTTACGGGGTACAGACCCAGCGGGCGGTGCAAAATTTCACCATCTCCGGTCTGCGCATGCCACCAGAGTTCATCCAGGCCATGGCACTGATCAAGGCCGCCGCTGCTGAAGCGAACAGCGCGCTGGGTCATCTTCCTGCAAAGCGAGGCAAAGCCATTGCCCGGGCCGCCAATGCCATCGCTTCCGGTGAATATGCCGACCAGTTTCCGGTGGATGTGTTTCAGACCGGCTCCGGTACCTCGACCAACATGAATCTCAATGAAGTCATCGCTGCCCTCGCGCACCGGCAATCCGGGCTGGCGATTCACCCGAATGACGATGTCAATTACGGCCAAAGTTCGAACGATGTGGTGCCCAGCAGCAGCATGCTCGCGTCGGCGTTGCTGCTGAACATGGTGCTTCTGCCCCCACTCAAGCAATTGCGTGCCAGTATTTCCAGGAAAGCGCGTCAGGGCCGCGGTCTGGTGAAAACCGGCCGGACACACCTGATGGATGCCATGCCGATCACGGTGGAGCAGGAACTGTCGGCTTGGCTGGCGCAGCTGGATTCCGCCGTGGCCCGCCTGCAGGACACCGGAAAGCGGCTTCTGGAACTGCCGCTAGGCGGCACCGCCGTCGGCACTGGAGTGAATGCCGATCCGAAAATGACCATACTGGCCTGCCGGCACCTCGCCAAAGCCACCGGCCTTCGCATCCGCCCGGCAGTGAATAAATTCGAATCCATGGCGGCGC
>JBEAYK010000179.1:0-4613 GCA_041159305.1 Pseudomonadota bacterium | reverse complement strand
ATGCAGAACCTGCGCTCTACCGGAAACCTGTATAGCAGCATCGACCGCATCGCCGAGCTCTATGTCGCGATGGCGGATTTCTGGCAACGACTGCAGCCAGATTTCCCGGGCGCCATTTTGACCACCTGTTACGAAGATTTGATTGCCGATCCGATAGCTGAAACCCGGCGCTTAGCCATGTTTCTCGACATGCCATGGAATGAAGGCTGGCTGGACAGCGCCGGGCATGCGCGCCGCAAAGGCATCATCAGTACGCCGAGTTATGCCCAGGTGCTGGAGCCACTGAACAGCCGCGCCATCGGGCGCTGGCGGCATTACCGACCGTATATCGATCCGGAGGTCATGGCGCGTCTGACGCCTGCGATTGCAGCCATGGGCTATTCTCTGGACTGATCGCGGGTAATTCAAGATCCAGTGCGATGGCCAGATGGTCGGATCCGGCGGCGATGTGGGTCTGGTATTGGCTGCTGTTCATACCGCCGACCAGAATATGATCGATAGGCCGCTTCGCGGCCCAGCTCGGAAACGTAGGAAGGCTGATCTGCGGTGGCGCCAGGCTGGTGAACTGGAACAGCCGGCTCATTTCCGGCGCCAGCAGATCGCAGTTGAAATCGCCCATCAGAACCAGCCGCGGCCTGTCCGAAAGCAGCTCGGCAAGATACGCAATCTGCACACGCCGTGCACTAGCGCTGAGCGACAGATGGGTGACAGCGATGTGCCAAGGCAGACCCTCATTGGCGAATTCCGCCAACAGCACGCCCCGGCCGGGAATGCGGCTGGGCAATACGAAATGGTCAATCTTGGACGGCTTCAGCCGCGACAGCAGCGCGTTGCCGGACCCTGCGAAACGGCTGATGCGGCGGGTGGCATGGTGCGAGCTGAAGGGAAAACCGGCTTTTTCCGCCAGATAATCGGATTGGTTGGAAAATCCGGAGCGCAAACTGCCCGGATCGCATTCCTGCAGGCCGACCACATCGAAGGGCGCATAGGTCTGGGCCAGTGCATCGAGATTGCCGCGTTTGCCGTTTGGCAAAACATGCGACCACGAGCGCGTCACATACTCGCTATACGCCCGGGTGGTGGATCCGGCCTGGATGTTGCTGCTGAGGAGTTTGAGCCGACGGTCCGTCATGCGATGCCCCGCCTGAGCGGGGCCGGGATTTATTTTTTCGCAGCGGCAGGAAGGACTCTTCATGCGATTTCGCCGTGATACGGTATTTGCCGTTGACGATGAGGGTCGGCGTACTGTTGACGCCGGCGCGCTGGGCGAACTGGCGGGCACGGTTGACCTTGCCGGACACGGTGGTGCCTTTCATCACGCTCAGGATTTTCGCGCGGTCGACGCCCAGCCCGGCGTAGACATCGGCGAATTCTTCAACACTGGCGGTCGTTACTTTTTTGTCGATGAACACCGCCTTGAACACGGCGTCATGGGTGCGTTCCTGGACTTTCAGGGCTTCCGCGGCGAAAAAAGCGCGGGCACCGTTATCCCAGATACCGCCGAAGGCGGCCGGAACGTAACGCAGTTTGACATCGGCCGGCAATGTTTTTTTCCAGTTGTTGACCAGAGGTTGGAACTGGGCGCAGTGAATGCAGGTGTAACCGAACACTTCGGCCACCTCAATGCCACCGGTGCCCCAAGTGGGCTGCGCCGGATTCAGCACAACGTAATCCTTGCCAGCGACCGGGACGCCGGTCTTCAATTGGGCACCAACGGCAAGCGGGGCGAGCAACAGCAGACTGAATACAAGACGACGAATCATGATTACTCCTTAGGGAAAACAAAGCCGATAACATCAGGATGCTATCGGCTTGCTGAACGGATGCTGTCGGGGATTACTTCGCAGCGGATTTGCCGGCCTTGTGCAGACCTTGCAGGTAGGTGGCCAAGCCTTGGATTTCTTCATCGCTCAGGCCTTTGGCGGCCTGCGACATGATGACGTTGGCGTTTTTGTCTTTGCCCCACACCGTGCCGGCTCGGAATTCGTTCAGACGCAGGCTGGTGTAATCGGCGTGCTGGCCGCCGAGTGCGGGGTAGGTCGGGCCGGGCATGCCGGCGCCGGCCGGGCCGTGGCAGGCCATGCAGGCAGGAACGCCGTTGGCGGCATTGCCGGAGCGGTAGATCTTCTCGCCGACCTGATAGAACTTTTTGCCGGCATTGGGGCCTTGGGCGATCACGGTTTCGTCGGCCAGGCCGGCGATGACTTTCTGTTGGCCGAAGTAAGCACCGATATCACGCATGTCCTGTTCGGTCAAAACTGCGGCCATGCCGAGCATGATGGCGTTGTTACGTTCGCCGGACTTGTACATTTTGAGCTGGCGCCAGATGTACTGCTCATGCTGGCCCGCAAGTTTCGGGTACAGCGCGGCGGCAGCATTGCCGTCCACGCCGTGGCAGGCGGCACAGGCGCCGGCCTTGGTCTGGCCTGCTTTCGGATCGCCGGGTTTGACCGGACCGGTGTCCACGGCAAGGACGGGTGCCGGCATGGCAGCTGCCGTGGCATCGGCAGGAGCGACCTCGGGATTTGCCGGGGCAACAGCCTGCTGGGCAATGGCGCCAGTGAATACCAAAGCGGTGCTCAGGACGAGGATGTGGGAGAGCTTCATTGAGACTCCGAAAAGCGGATAAGGTGGATTAAGCGTCGGGCAAACCCGTCAAGCGCCAATTATCCCAGTGTTTACGGGGTTCGGTCAATGCGTAACGGCGCTTTGCCGGAGAAACAAAGGGTAGAATAGGCCAATTCCCCTCGAAGCGGTCCCCATGGCCAATCCTCTTGCCCAAGCCGAATTCGTGCTCTCGGCCAATGCCCTCGCCCAGCTGCCGAAAGACAGTCTGGCCGAAGTCGCGTTTGCGGGCCGCTCCAATGCCGGAAAATCGACCGCGCTGAACGCCTTGTGCAATCAGAACAGCCTGGCCCGGACCTCCAAGACGCCGGGCCGCACCCAGCATCTGGTGTATTTCCGCATCACCGAGAACCGCTATCTGGTCGACCTGCCCGGATATGGCTATGCCAAAGTGCCGATTGCCGTGCGTGATCACTGGCAGGCCTTCATCACCCGCTATTTCCAGATCCGCGAGCCCTTGGTCGGCCTAGTTCTGGTGATGGACGTGCGCCACCCCCTGCGGGATTACGACCTGCAGATGCTCGACTATGCCTTCAAGCGCAATATTTCCGTGCATTGCCTATTGACCAAAGCCGACAAACTGGGCCGTAGCGAGCAGGCACGCACCTTGGCCCTGGTGAAAAAGGAGCTGGCCGGCCGCGCCAGCGTGCAGCTGTTTTCCGGATCCGCCAAATTGGGTCTGGACGAAGCGCGCGAGGTGGTCACGGGCTGGCTGATGGCGGCACCCATTGCCGAAGGACAGGCGCATGGCTGATTCGGAACCCCCCCTGATTGCCGGCAAAGACCAGCTGGTCGCCTTCCATGCTTCCGGCGCGCGCGCACCGCAGGACTGGCGGATCGGCACCGAACACGAAAAATTTGGGTTTCGGCTCGATGATTTGCGCCCGCCGACTTACGAGGGCGAACAGGGTATCGGCGCCCTACTCAAGGGTCTGACCCGCTTCGGCTGGCAGCCGGTCGAAGAGGGCGGCAACATCATCGCCTTGCTACGCGACGATGCATCAATCACCTTGGAGCCGGCCGGACAATTCGAGCTGTCCGGAGCGCAGCTGGAGAACATCCACCAGACCTGCAAGGAAACCAATCAGCATCTGGCCGAAGTCAAAACGGTCGGCGACGAGCTCGGTATCGGCTTTCTGGGCATGGGCTTCCAGCCAAAGTGGGCGCGCAGCGACATGCCCTGGATGCCGAAAGGCCGCTACAGGATCATGCGCGAGTACATGCCGAAAGTCGGATCGCTCGGCTTGGACATGATGACCCGCACCTGCACTGTGCAGACCAATCTCGATTTCGAAAACGAAGCCGACATGGTCAAGAAATTCCGCGTGTCTTTGGCGTTGCAGCCGGTTGCCACCGCGCTGTTTGCCGATTCGCCTTTCACCGAAGGCAAGCCCAACGGCTATCTGAGCTACCGCTCGCACATCTGGACCGATACCGACCCGGACCGCACCGGCATGCTCGATTTCGTGTTCGAGGACGGTTTCGGTTTCGAGCGCTATGTCGACTACCTGCTCGACGTCCCGATGTATTTCGCCTACCGCGACAAAAAATACATTGATTGCGCCGGCCACAGCTTCCGTGATTTCCTGAAAGGAAAACTGGCACCGTTGCCCGGTGAATTGCCGACCTTGGCCGACTGGTCCGATCACATGACCACCGCCTTTCCGGAAGTGCGTTTGAAGAAATACCTGGAAATGCGTGGTGCCGATGGCGGCCCGTGGCGGCGCCTGTGCGCCCTGCCGGCATTCTGGGTCGGTCTGCTTTACGACACTGAAGCCTTGGATGCGGCCTGGGATCTGGTCAAGGATTTCAGCATGACCGAACGCAACCAGCTGCGCGATGGCGTGCCGAAGCAGGGCTTGAAGCTGCCGTTCCGCAACAGCAGTCTGCGCGAATTGGCCATCGAAGCGCTCAAGATTTCCGCGCTGGGTCTGAAGAACCGGCGCCGTCTGAACCGGCACGGTGATGATGAGGCGCTGTTCCTGCAT
>JBEAYK010000178.1:0-3453 GCA_041159305.1 Pseudomonadota bacterium | reverse complement strand
CTGGAACGATGCCCGCATCGCCGGCGGCAGAACCATTGAAGCGCCGGTCTCGCTGAACACCATTCCAGTGTTCGTGAAGCCCGGCGCCTTCATTCCCATGGCCGCCGGTGATATGCGCAATACCACACAGAACGACAGCCGCAAACTGCAATTGCATTACTACGCCGATAGCTCGGTGAAGTCGGCCAGCGGCGTGATGTATGACGATGACGGCAAGAATCCGAATGCCCTGCGCGACAAACAATTCGAGCGCTTGGATTTTTCAGCCAAGCAGCGCGGCAAGTCTCTTGGCATTTCCCTGCAACGCCAAGGTGAATTCGCCGGTGAGCCGAAAAACCGCCAGATTGAATTGGTGGTGCACAATTGGCCGGCCGCGCCGGCCGCAATCCGCGTCGACGGCACTGCCCTTAGCGGCAGCCGATACGATACCGCCAGCCGCACCCTGCATGTTCCGATAAGCTGGCATGCCGATAAGCTGGCTATTTCCATTCGCTGAGACTTATTTGACGGCGGCTCCCGGTGGGCATATGGTAAAGGTCCTTTAACGCGTCAAGGAGTGGTTTATGTCGGTCGCGAAAGTCATTGAAGTGATTTCATCCAGCAAGAAAAGTTTCGATGATGCCCTGGCCCAAGGCGTGGCACGTGCCGCCGATTCGCTGCATGATGTTACCGGCGCTTGGATACAGGACCAGAAAGTCGTGGTCAGCAAAGGAAAGATCATTGAGTACCGCGTCAATATGAAAGTCACCTTCGTGCTCAAAGCCGCAGCCAAATCACGCAAGAAGTAAGGATCCTGCAGAATGTGCGGCTTACTTCGCCGCTTTCCGCCATTCCGTCAATTACCGGATTTACCCATGCAACCGTCGAACTCTGCTCTGCTGACTGCCCTCTTCTCCGCCCTGTTGCTGGGCGCCTGCAGCAAGGAGCCGGTCGCGCCGGCCATGCCGCCCCTGCCGGTCAAGGTGATGGACGTGATCCAGCGCGATGCCGCCATCAGCAAGGATCTGATCGGCGAGGTCCGTGGATCGCAGGAAGTGGAACTGCGCGCCCGGGTTTCGGGCATCCTGACCGGCAAGCATTTCCAGGACGGTGTGTTGGTCAAACGCGGGCAACTGCTGTTCACCATTGATGCCCGTGAATACCGGGCTCAGGCCGCCGCCGCCGAAGCCGCCGCCAGCCGGGCCCAGCTCGATGTCGAGCGCTACCGTCCGTTGGTGGCGGAGAACGCCATCAGCCGGCAGGTGTACGACAATGCCGTGGCTGTCGCTAAACAAACCCGTGCGCAGGCCGATGCCGCACAACTGGGGCTTGAATACGCAGAAATACGCGCTCCGTTTGATGGCCGTATCGGTGATGCCGATATCTTCGAAGGCGGCTTGGTCAGCGCCGGACAGACCGTGCTGGCCAGCATTTCCAACGCGCAGCCGGCCTGGGTGTATTTCAGCGTCAGTGAAAACGATGTGCTGGATTTCCAACGCCGCAACGGCAGCACCGAACCGGCGGAGGGCTCGGTCGCGCGCAAGGTCAAACTGACGCTCGGTGACGGTTCCGAATACCCCTTGGAAGGCACCATCAATTTCAGCGACCGCGCCCTTGATTCCCGGACCGGCACCTACCGGCTTCGTGCCGAATTCGAAAATCCGGATAACGCCCTGAAGCCGGGCATGTTCGCCCGCATCCGGGTCAACGGTGAAAACCTCAACCAAGCCATCCTGGTGCCCGAACGTGCCGTCATCCAGCAACTCGGTGCCTATTTCGTCATCGTGGTCGGCCCGGACAGCAAGGCCGTGCAACGCCCGGTCAAACCCGGCGCCCGGGTCGGTCCCTTGTGGGTCATCGATTCCGGTCTGGCTACCGGCGACAAAATCGTGGTCGAGGGCATCCAGAAAGCCCGCCCTGGAACGCTGCTGAAGCCGATCATGGTGACCGAAGCGCAACTGGATGCCGCTCCCGCCGCATCCAACCCCTGAGGCCCGCCCGCCATGGCCAAGTTCTTCATTGACCGCCCGGTTTTCGCCATCGTCATCTCGCTGTTTCTGGTGCTGGCCGGAACCCTGACCCTGATCGGACTGCCGGTCGCGCAGTATCCGAACATCGCGCTGCCGAAAGTCAACATCAATGCCTTCTACCCCGGCGCCGATGCCGCCGCCGTGCAGCAGGGCGTTGCCGCCGTGGTCGACCAGAAGGTCAACGGCGTCACCGCGATGAAATCCATTCAATCGACCTCCGGCGATGACGGCTCGTCTTCGGTCGCGGTCACCTTCGAGCTCGAACGCGACCCCGACATCGCGGCGGTGGAAGTGCAGAACCGTGTCGCACTGGCCACTGCATCCTTGCCGCCGGAAGTCCGCGATATGGGCATCTCGGTAGTGAAGTCCTCGCCGGACACGCTGCTGTATGCCACGGTATTCTCGCCGAAGCAGACGTACGACTTTCTGTTCATCAACAATTACACCGATCTTTACCTGACCGACAGTCTCAAACGCATCAAAGGCGTCGGTGACGTCAAGATATTCGGTTCCGAATTCGGCATGCGCATCTGGCTGAAACCCGACCGCCTGGCCGCACTCGGCCTGAGCGTGGCGGATGTGTCGCGCGCGGTACGCGCCCAGAACGTGCAGGCCGCGGTCGGCAAAGTCGGTACCCCGCCGGCTTCCTCCGATACCGGCCTGCAGTATTCGCTGAGCATCCAGGGCCGGTTGGTCGATGAAAAGCAGTTCGAAGAAATCGTCGTCCGCAACGAACCGGACGGCAGTTTCATCCGCCTGAAGGACATCGCCCGGGTCGAACTCGGCGCCAATAGTTACAGCCAGACCGCCGAATACAATGGCAACCCTGCTGCAGCGCTCGGCATCACGCTCTCGCCTGGCGCCAATGCGCTGGAAACCGCGGATCTGGTCAAGGCCGAGCTAGTGCGCCTGCAAGCCGCCTTTCCGGAAGATCTCGATTACCGCATCGTTTATGACACCTCGGAATTCGTAAAAGCATCAGTCGAAGAGGTGCTACATACTTTCGTGGAAGCGCTGATCCTGGTGCTGGTGGTGGTGTTCCTGTTCCTGCAGAGCTGGCGCGCCACGCTGATTCCGATGCTGGCCGTTCCGGTCTCCTTGATCGCCACCTTCATCGCCTATCAGCTGCTCGGCTTCTCCATCAACACCCTGTCGCTGTTCGGCATGGTGCTGGCCATCGGTATCGTGGTCGACGACGCCATTGTGGTGGTGGAAGCGGTCGAACACAAAATGCACGCCTTGCATCTGGGCGCCCGCGAAGCCACCCATGCCGCCATGAAAGAAGTGTCCGGTCCGGTCGTCGCCATCGCGCTGGTGCTGGCGGCGGTATTCGTGCCGATGGCCTTCGTGCCCGGCGTGACCGGCCAGCTGTATAAACAATTTGCACTCACCGTTGCGGTTTCCACCATGTTCTCGGCACTGGTTGCGCTGACCCTGACTCCGG
>JBEAYK010000177.1:0-3462 GCA_041159305.1 Pseudomonadota bacterium | reverse complement strand
GATCTTCGGCTCGGATACGGGCTGCCGCCAGAGCCAGTGGCAGACCGGCGCCGAATTGCAGTAAAGTGCGTCGTTTCATGGACTTATCTTAACCCCAACAGCATGAATACGTTTGCATTTTCCTTGCCCCACAGGGGCATGGCTTCTACACTGGCTGTGGTTTCAATGACGCCGGCGTGGCGTTATTCCCACAATAATGAACAGCCCGCCTGCCAACTTATGAATGACACAACATCCCCGCTGGAAACCGACACCCGTGACGCCCTGCAAAACGCGGTGCTGACCCGCTTCAAGCGGCTTGTCGCGCAACAACCCGGTGCTCTGGATGCGCGTGCAGCATTACGCATGGCAGCGGAAGCCTGCCGTGACGAACTGGCAACGCGTTGGGCAAAAACCCAGAAAGCCGATGCCGTTCGCGGTAAACTGGCCCCCTGCCGGCGCGTACATTACCTCTCCATGGAATTCCTGATGGGGCGGGCTTTGGGCAATGCCCTTGCAGCACTCGGCATCGAACCTCTGCTCCGCAGCATCATGGCCGAGCACGGTATCGAGTGGACCGATGTCCTGGAAGGTGAAAGTGATGCCGCGCTTGGCAATGGCGGCCTCGGCCGACTCGCAGCCTGCTTTCTGGATGCCTTTGCCGAGCTGGAACTGCCGTCCTTCGGTTACGGGTTGCGTTACCGCTTCGGCATGTTCAAACAGGCCACACCGGATGGCGTACAGGTAGAGACCGCGGATGATTGGCTGCGCGATGGCGGGCTTTGGGATATCGAACGTACCGCCATTGAGTACAGCATCGGATTTGGCGGTCGGGTGGAATCCACCCGTGCCAGCGGCCGTCTGGAAACCGACCGCAGCAGTGGCCGGCAGTGGGTTCCGGCCGAACGTGTGCGTGCGCGCGCTTTCGATTTCATCGTCCCGGCACATCATGGTGCACGGGTATCCACACTTCGTCAGTGGCAGGCTCTGCCCGCACAGGCCGTGGATTTCCAAGCGGTTGTGCGCGGAGACTATGCCGCGGCGGCGAAACCGGAATGGCAAGCCGACTCCCTGAACTGGGTGCTGTACCCCGATGACAGTCATGGCGCCGGACGCGAACTGCGGCTTCGCCAGGAAGCCTTTCTTGTCAGCGCCTCGCTGCAGGATCTTTTACAGCGCCATCTGGCCGAATTCGGCACGCTCGATTCGCTCGGTCGACACAACGCTATCCATCTGAACGATACCCATCCGGCGCTGGCGCCGGCTGAACTGATGCGCCTGCTGGTCGATGACCATGGCATGAAATGGGACGATGCCTGGCGCATCACCCGTGAGGCCGTGTCCTACACCAATCACACCCTGATGCCTGAAGCCCTGGAAACCTGGCCAGTAGCCTTGATGGAGTCTTTGCTGCCGCGGCATCTGGAAATCATCTACGACATCAACTACCGGTTCCTGGCCGATGTGCGCGCACGCTTCCCGGACGACGAGGAGCTGGCCAAACGTGTCTCCTTGATCGATGAAAGCGGCGTCCGCCATGTGCGCATGGCGGCGCTGGCAGTGGTCGCTTCGCACCGCGTCAACGGTGTGGCAGCGTTGCATTCGCAGTTGATGGTCGATACCATCTTCGCCGACTACGCACAGCTGTTCCCGGAACGTTTCCACAATGTCACCACCGGCGTCACTCCGCGCCGTTGGCTGCAGCAGGCAAACCCCGGTCTGTCGACGCTGCTCGATGCCCGCATCGGCAAGGGCTGGCGCCGTAATCTGGACGGATTGAAAGCCCTGCGTGCGCAGGCCGACGATCCGGTACTCGGCCAAAGTCTGGGCCTCATCAAATTCGCCAACAAAGCGCGGCTGGCCGAACGCATCCTGTGCGAAACCGGTATCCGCGTCGACAGCCGTTCGCTGTTCGATGTGCAGGTCAAGCGCATCCATGAATACAAGCGCCAGTTGCTGAATCTGCTGCATGTGGTCGCCCGCTACCAGGCCATGCTCGCCGATCCGGCCGGCCCGGATGGCAAGGGCTGGCAGGCGCGCACGGTCATCATCGCCGGCAAGGCGGCGTCGGCTTATCACACCGCCAAGCAGATTATCCGCCTGGCACACGATATCGGCCGTGTCATCAACGCCGATGAGCGTCTGCAGGGCCGGTTGAAGCTGGTGTTCCTGCCCAATTACGGTGTCAGTCTGGCCGAGGCCATCATTCCGGCGGCCGATCTTTCCGAACAGATTTCCACCGCCGGCACCGAAGCCTCGGGAACCGGCAACATGAAGTTCGCGCTGAACGGCGCGCTGACCATCGGCACCTGGGATGGCGCCACCATCGAAATGGCGGAAGCCATCGGCGAATCGGACGTGTTCGTTTTCGGTCACCGCGCCGACGGCATCGAAAAACTACGCGACCTCGGTTATCTGCCGCTGTGGATTGCCCAACAGAATCCGGCCTTGCATGCCGTGCTCGACGCCATTGGCCGCGGCGTATTCAGCCCCGGCGAACCGACACGCTACAAATCTCTGATCGATGATCTGGTTGGACGCGACCGCTACTTCCTGCTCGCCGATTTCGCCGACTACGTGGCCGCGCAGCAGCGCGTGGATGCCCTTTATGCACAACCTGCCCGTTGGCAGGCCGCGGTCGCCCGCAATATCGCCGGCATGGGCGGCTTCTCCGCCGACCGCACCATCCGCGAGTATGTCACGCGGGTCTGGTCGGCAGACAGCCTGGCTTCCGGCACACCGCATGCTTGATGCGCGTGACGCCGCCGACCTGCTTGCGGCGCGTCATGCCGACCCCTTCGCTGTGCTCGGTCTGCATGCCGATACCGAGGGCCGGCTCTGGTTGAGAGCCCTGCTGCCGGGCGCGGAGCAGGTCAGCGTCATCGATGCAGCAACTGGAAAACCGCTTTGCCATCTCCCGATGCGCCACGCCGAGGGTCTGTTTGAAGGCGCTATTCCGCGCCGTCGTAAACCCTTCGCCTACCGGCTGCGCATCCGCTGGCTACATGGCGAAACCGAACTGGCCGACGCCTACGCGTTCGGGCCGCAACTCGACGAGCGCGATCTTGAGCTGCTACGCGATGGCAACCACCCTGCACCCTACGCCGTGCTCGGTGCACACCAGCAACGTGTTGATGGCATTGACGGTGTGCGTTTCGCGGTATGGGCACCGAATGCGCGTCGGATCAGCACAATCGGTACGTTCAATGCCTGGGACGGCCGACGGCACCCGATGCGTCTGCGTCATGCTGCGGGCGTCTGGGAAATCTTCATTCCACATGCCGCCCTTGGCGATCTGTATAAATTCGAAATCACTGCCGCCGATGGTGGCCTGTTGCCGGCCAAGGCCGACCCCTATGCGCGCGCTGCGGAACTGCGCCCGGGCACCGCCAGCCGGGTTGCGGCGTTACCGGAACCGAGCGCGCTATCGGTAGAACGCATCGCTGCAAACCAACGTGAAGCGCCGATCAGTGTGTATGAAGT
>JBEAYK010000176.1:0-3486 GCA_041159305.1 Pseudomonadota bacterium | reverse complement strand
TCGATGTATTGCTCGCGGTTGCGCTGACGCGCCTGTTCCAGATCGTTCTGCAACTGCTCGATGATGGCACGCAGTGCGCGGATTTCATCCTGCATCTGCGTGGTACGGTTGAGCAGCTCCATGTTGGCCTGGCCGGCACCCTGGGTCTGCGTCGCCGCTTGGCTTTCCAGTTCCGTAACCCGGTCGGCCAGGCTGGCGCGTTGCGCATGCACCGGCAGGGCGGCCAACAAAAACAACAGGGCGAAAGACAGGCGCATGGCTTACTTCACGCTGTAACTGATTTCAACACGACGATTCTGCGACCAACAGGATTCGTCGCTGTCGAGACAGACCGGACGCTCTTCACCGGAGCTGACCACTTCAATGCGGCCGGTATCGGCAGCATTGGCGCTGAACGCCGCGTTGACGCCATTACCACGACGTTCGCCAAGCGCCATGTTGTATTCACGGGTACCGCGTTCATCGGCGTGACCTTCAAGACGCATGCGCGCACCGGGACGGTCCCGCAGATACTTGGCATGACAGGCCACGATGGCCTGATATTCAGGCTTCAGCATGTCCTGGTCATAATCGAAGTAGACCACGCGCTGGCGCAGGCAGGTATTGCTGTCCAGATCGGTGGGGCCGAAAGCGCCCTCTTCGACAATGGCGCTGCCCTGATCGCCGGTGTTGGCTTGTCCGGAAGTATTGCTACCGGCGTTCGGGTCGACCGGCTCTTCCTTGACTTTCTTGTTACAGGCCGACAGCAGGACCGCCGTCAGCAGTAATGCGAATTTCAGTTGTGTTTTCATGGGAACCTCGGGTTGGCACGGATAAAAGGGGGGAATGGGCGGAAAGGTTTAACGGTAAGGCGACCAGGCCGGCTCACGGACATCGCCATCGGACAGCACCAGGCGCTGACGTACACGGCCGTCGGCGGAAACCGCATACAACACGCCACGACGGCCCTGTTTGGTGGCGTACAGGATCATGCTGGCATTCGGCGCGAAACTGGGCGATTCATCCAGATTTCCCGGGGAAATGGTCTGCCAGCGTCCGCTGCCGCCGAAACTGCGGTCGAGCACGGCAATCCGGTACACATTGCCGGCGCCCTGGGCCATGGCGATTTTCTTACCGTCGAACGAGACGGTGGCTCGGGCATTGTACTCCCCGGTGAAACTGACGCGCTTGGCTTCGCCACCGCTGGCAGCGACTTGATAGATCTGAGGTTTGCCGCCGCGGTCGGACGTAAACAGCAGCGATTGGCCGTCCGGCATCCAGACCGCTTCGGTGTCGATGCCGAAGTGATTGGTGATCTGTTTCAAGCTGCGGCTGGCGATATCCATGATATAGATTTCCGGGTTACCGGATTTCGACAGGGTCAGCGCCAGTTTGGTTCCGTCCGGCGAGAACGCCGGAGCACCGTTGATGCCTTTGGCGCTGGAAACCGGATCGGTGGCACCAACACCGGTGGCAAGTTCGACGATGTAGACCGCCGAGCTGCCTTTCTGGAAGCTGACATAGGCGATGCGCTTGCCATCCGGACTCCAAGCCGGCGACAGCAAGGGTTCGCGTGAGCGCACCAGAGTCTGCGGATTGAAGCCGTCGGAGTCCGCCACCATCAGCCGGTACTCGATACCCTGTCCGAGGCCGGTGGCAGTGACGTAAGCGATGCGGGTATCGAAAGCCCCGCGCACGCCAAGGATTTTTTCATAGATCTGATCGGCAACCTGATGCGCGGCGCGGCGCACGTTGCTGGCGCGGGCGGGCATGCTCAGCGACAGCAAGGACTGCTGCTTGGCGACATCCATCAATTCATACTGGATGCTGAAATTACCATCGGCGCCGTCAACGATGCGGCCGACCACCAAAAAATCCTGCTTCAATTTTTTCCAGTCGGCGAAGCGGACATCGGCACCCCGGATGGGTTTATCGGTAATGGCCGCTTCATCCAGCGACTTGAACTGTCCGGACTGGTTGAGATCGTCACGAATGACTTTGGCGACATCATGTGGTGGCGCGGTACGCGAACCCTGATAGGGCATCGGCACGATGGCGATGGACAGCGCCGCTTCGTTGCCGACCACCACGCCCGCATCCAGTGCCTGTGCCATCGCATGTAACGGCAGCCAGGCCAGCAGACAGGTCATCAGGATTTTTCTCATTGGCAGACCTCATCGGGATAGCAGAAAGTTAGGCTTACTTTACGCTGAAATACGCTTTCAAAGCCAGCATAGGGCATCGGAGTCTTGGACAGGGCGCGCTCGATGGAGTCGCGGCCCTTGTCATCCAAGGCGCAGCTGCGGAAAGCGACCTCGATCACCTCACCGCCTCGTATTTGGGTGAATTCGACCTGACAGCGGGTCTGCTCTGGAATCTGAACGGTGTTCCAATTGGCGCGGGCAGTGGCGTTGATGGCGGCAAGATATTTGGCTGTAGCCGAACTGGCATTTCCACCGGCTCCTGATGTCCGCTCGGGCGCTTTTCCGGGCGATTTTGCACCGGTGCCGGCAGCCAGCGCATCCAGTTTCTGGGCTTCGATTTCTTCCTGCAACATTGCCCGTTGGCGCTTCACGTCGGCTAGTTGCTGTTTGATCAGTCGTTGCCGATTTTCCTCGGCCGTATCTTTCTTGATGTCGTCGGTCAACTCCACTTGACCCTGCTTCTGCTTCAACTTCTGCTCTTCGGTGGCGTCACTGGGCTGCATGGCATTCCGGTTGATTTCTTCCTGCACGGTCTGGTCCGGCTGGTCGACCCAGTCCTGGGCCGTTTCCTGCAGGGGATCGGTACTGGTCTGCGGGCGCGGCTCGGGTTTCGGCTGTACCTGACTGGCATTGGCCAATTCCGCAGCCCGGATGGCTTTTTTCGCACGCGCCATGTCTTCGGCGGAAATCGACAGCGTGGCGGCAACCGGCTCGCCCTTGCTGGCCTGTTCCTGCTGCGGAAAGACCCAGACCGAGGCCAGCCAGACCAGCCCGATGAAGCCGGCGTGCAGCGCCACCGTGTAAAGCAATGCCTGCCAGTTCTGCTGCGGAAGCTGCGCCATCGCTCAGTCGGCCGAATTGCTCATCAGGCCGACTTTCTCGACGCCGGCCTGCTGCAGCAGGACCATGGCCTGATAGACCGTGTCATAACTGGCGGTACGATCGCCGGCGACGAAAACAGCGACTTCGGGGTTGTTCTTGACGAAGGCCGATACTTTAGCGGTGAGCACGGCGGCATCGACTTTCTGCTGGGGAATATCCTGCATTTTCAGGCTGTAACCACCGGAGGCATCGACCACCACCACGATCGGCTCCTGCTTCTGTTCGATGGATTTGGCATTCGATTTCGGCAAATCGATATCAACGCCGAGATTCAGCAACGGCGCGGTCACCATGAAGATGATCAGCAGTACCAGCATCACGTCGATATAAGGCACGACGTTGATTTCGGATTTCAGTTTGCGCTTCTTGTGCCTGCGGGCGAAGCTGGCGTTACTCATCGGCTCAATCCTCAGGGGCGATC
>JBEAYK010000175.1:0-5113 GCA_041159305.1 Pseudomonadota bacterium | reverse complement strand
CAGATGGAACTGGGACAGGCGCATGGCGTAAATCACGTGTTTTCAAGCGTTTATTGTAAGGGTTAACGCCCGATTGCCCAAGCCATTTTTGGACAGGGGGCGACGAAACTGGGTAAACTGGAGCCATGGAACCGAATCCCGCCCCGCAAAGCCCGCGCAACAAGCATATTTACCTGTTGCCCAACCTGCTGACCACCTGCGGCATGTTTGCCGGTTTTTACGCCATTCTCGCTGCCGCCAGCGGCCGTTTCGAAGCCGCGGCCGTGGCTATTTTCATCGCGGCGGTGTTCGATGGCATCGATGGCCGTGTGGCCCGACTGACCGGCACCAGCAGCGAATTCGGCGTGCAATACGACTCCTTGGCCGATCTGGTCAGCTTCGGCATGGCGCCTTCGTTGGTGATGTACCACTGGGCGCTGAGCAGCATGAAGCTGGACGGCACCCTGCTCGGCAAGGTCGGCTGGGCCGCCGCTTTCCTGTACGCCGCCTGCGCGGCACTGCGCCTGGCCCGTTTCAACACCCAGGTCGGCTCGGTCGACAAGCGCTGGTTCATCGGCCTGAACAGTCCGTCCTCGGCCGGCATGATGATGTCCTTCGTTTGGGCGATGAATGAATTCGGCTGGACCGGACAGGAACTGCGTTACATCGCCTTGGCACTGACCGTGGTCTGCGGTTTGCTGATGGTCTCGCGCTTCCGGTACTCCAGCTTCAAGGGCTCCGGGCAGCCGAAAGAACGTGAAGACCGCATTCCGTTCGGCATGGCACTGGTGATGGTTGCGGTGCTCGTTGCGCTGTTCATCGATCCGCCGCGGGTATTGCTGCTGATGGCGGGCACCTATGCGGCATCCGGTCCGTTGTATTGGCTGTGGCTGAAACTCAAACCGAAATCCGCTTCCGCCTGAACATGTACAGTCGTTTGGAGCGCGAACGCCTGCAGGCCATGGGATTGACCGTGTATCAATCGGTGGAGTCCGCGCCTCCCGCGCCGTCGGCAATGCTCGTCGCTAAAGCGGAATCCGAATTCTGGCAGACCCGACTTGGCCTGAATATCCGCCGCTACGCCGAGGGCATCGATACCGCGGCCTTGCCGGCATCGGTGACGGGTGCCGAGGGCAAGAAATTGGTCTGGAGCATCATCCGGTCACTGCGCAACGACCGATGAGTGCGCAGAAAGCCAGCGACCCGCAGCTGCGTCTGATCAAGCAGATGGATATCGATGCGGTGATGGCGGTTGAAAACCGCGCTTATCCCTTTCCGTGGACGGCCGGCATCTTCCGGGACTGCCTCTATGCCGGCCACGAGTGTTGGCTGCTGGAAGGACAGTCCGGCATCATCGGTTATTTCGTGATGAGTTGTGCGGCCGGCGAAGGGCATCTGCTGAATCTGTGCGTGGCGCCCGAGCATCAGGGCCATGGCCAGGGCCGGCGTCTGCTGAGGCAAGTGTTCGAAGTGGCGCGCTGGCACCGTCTGCAACGGCTGTTCCTCGAGGTCAGGCCGAGCAATCCCAATGCCATTGCCCTCTACGAGAGCGAAGGCTTCAATGAAATCGGCAAACGGCCGAATTATTATCCGGCCGCCAAGGGTCGCGAAGACGGCATCGTGATGGCCATCGAGCTGCAGGAATTCGATTTCACGGCCTAGGGGGCGGCAAGCGGCTCCCCTGCATGATCATCCCAATTTTTGCAATTGCGCGGCCAGCGCGCTTTGCTGTGCCTGCCAATCGGCCAAGCGCTGGCGTTCCTGCTCCACCACCGCAGGCGGCGCATTGGCCACGAAGGTATCGCTGGACAGCTTGCCGCGGCATTTTCCGATTTCGCCTTCGATGCGCTTGAGCTCTTTGGCCAGACGTGATTTCTCGGCATCCAGATCGATCAGACCCGCCAAGGGGATGAACACCTGAAGCTCGCCGACCAAGGCCGTCGCCGCGGCCGGTGCTTCGCCGGTGAGTTCATCAATGGACTCCAGGCGGGCGAGGAATTTCAAGGCGGCATCGGCGTTGGCCATGCGCTTGCGATCGTCGTTCTGAGGGGATTGCCACAGCAAGGGGATGGTTTTGCCCGGGGCGATGTTCATTTCGCTGCGGATGCGGCGGATGTTGCCGACCACGGCCTTCAGCCATTCGATGTCGGCAACGGCGCCGGCATCGGTTTTGCCGAAATCCGCGGCTTTCGGATAACTGCGGGTACTGATGGTGTCACCGTTGATGCCGAGCTTCGGCGCGATGGCGTGCCAGATTTCCTCGGTGATGAACGGAATCACCGGATGCAGCAGACGCAGGGTCGCTTCCAGCGCGGACAGCAGGGTATGGCGCATGCTGTCGGCGGCCGCTTTGTCGTCACCGGCCAGTGCCGGTTTGGCGAATTCCAGGAACCAGTCGCAATAGGTATTCCAGGTGAACTCATAGAGTGCGGTGCTGGCCAGATCGAAACGGTATTCGGCGAAATGGGTTTCCACCTCGTGGCTGGTCTGGGCCAATTGCGCCAGCAGCCAACGTTCGGCCTGCGAGCTTGCCGGCGAAGCGCCCTGTGCCGAAAAATCCTCGCAGTGCATCAGCACGAAGCGGGCGGCATTCCAGAGTTTGTTGCAGAAGTTCTTGTAACCCTCGGCACGGTTCAGATCGAACTTGATATCGCGGCCATGCGTGGCCAGCGAGGCAAAGGTGAAGCGCAGGGCATCGGTACCGAAGGCCGGAATGCCGTCGGCGAATTCCTTCCGGGTGGCTTTGCGGATTTTCTCGGCCATCTGCGGCTGCATCAGGCCTTGAGTACGTTTTTCCACCAAGGCATCGAGCGTGATGCCGTCGATGATGTCAATCGGATCGAGGATGTTGCCTTTCGACTTCGACATCTTCTGGCCGTCCTTGTCGCGCACCAGGCCGGTGATGTACACATGCTTGAACGGTACGCGGCCGGTGAAGTGATCGGTCATCATGATCATCCGCGCGACCCAGAAGAAGATGATGTCGAAACCGGTGACCAGTACCGAGGTCGGCAGGCGTTTGTCGTATTCCAGGGCGGCCATGGCTTTTTCGTCCGGCCAGCCGAGCGTGGAGTGCGACCACAGTGCCGAACTGAACCAGGTTTCCAGAACGTCGTTGTCACGGGTCAGTACGGTGGCATCGACAATACCGTGCTTGTTGCGTACTTCCGCCTCATTATGGCCGACGAAGATATTGCCCTCGGCATCGTACCAGGCCGGAATGCGGTGACCCCACCAGAGTTGGCGCGAAATGCACCAGTCCTGGATGTTTTCCATCCAGTGCCGGTAGGTGTTGATCCAGTTTTCCGGCACGAACTTGACCGTGCCGTTTTCAACCAGTTCCAGGCCACGTTTGCCGAGCTTGTCCATTTTCACGAACCACTGGTTGGTGAGATAGGGCGGGCTCGATGATCTGTCCGGTACGGTCGCCGCGCGGTACCTGCAGTTTGTGCGGCTTTTCCTCCACCAGCAACTCCGCTTCGGTCAGGTCGGCCAGTACCGCTTTGCGCGCGCTCTTCACGTCCAGCCCACGGTATTTTTCCGGCACGGCATCGTTCAGATGCGCGTCGGGGGTCAGGATGTTGATCATCGGCAGGCCGTGACGTTGGCCGACCGCATAGTCGTTGAAGTCATGCGCCGGCGTGACTTTGACTACACCGGTACCGAATTCGCGGTCCACGTAATCGTCGGCGATGATCGGAATGTGGCGATCGGTCAACGGCAGCTTCACGGTCTTGCCGATCAGATGCGCGTAGCGTTCGTCTTCCGGGTGCACCATGACCGCGGTGTCGCCGAGCAGGGTTTCCGGGCGGGTGGTGGCCACGGTCAGGGTTCCGCTGCCATCGGCCAGCGGGTAGGCGATGGACCACAGGAATCCGTTTTCTTCTTCGCTGACCACTTCCAAATCGGAGATGGCCGTCTTCAGTACCGGGTCCCAATTCACCAGACGCTGTCCGCGATAGATCAGGCCTTCGGCATGCAGCCGCACGAAGGTTTCGATCACCGCGTCCGACAGGCCCTCATCCATGGTGAAGCGCTCGCGGCTCCAGTCGCCGGAAGTGCCGAGTCGACGCATCTGCCGGGTGATGGTGTCGCCCGACTGCTGCTTCCATTCCCAGACTTTTTCAATGAATTTTTCGCGGCCGAGTGAATCGCGGCTTTCGCCCGCACCGGCCTGCGCCAGATTGCGGTTGACCACCATTTCGGTGGCGATGCCGGCATGATCGGTGCCCATCTGCCAATGCGTGTCGAAGCCGTTCATGCGGTGGTAGCGGATCAATGCATCCTGCAGGGTGTGTTGGAAGGCATGACCCATGTGCAGGGTGCCGGTCACATTCGGCGGCGGCAACATGATGGTGTACGCCGGGCCGTGACCGGATGGCGTGAAGCAGCCGGTGTTTTCCCAGTGCGCGTACCATTTGCGTTCGAACTGGCTCGGATCGAAACTTTTATCCATGACGGGTAGCAAGCAAATGCTTGTTTTTAGTAAAGAATGAGGGCTCTAGACTAGCAAATCCGCGGCTTTTCCGAAAGCCGAAGATGAGCGGTGCCAGTAAAATCAATCCACTATTGAGCCTTCACGGGGCGACTGCTACGCTTCAGGCTTCCATTTGCCGCCAGGTGCTGCGCGCGATGTTCGCTTTCGAAGACCGCTTTACCCGTCATTTTCCCGCCGATACCGCCAGCGGCCGCGAGCCGCGTACGGTGCAGAACGCCCTGTATGCCTGTGTGGAACCCGAGCCGGTCAGCAACCCCAAACTGTTGCTATGGTCTGAGGAAACGGCCGCACTGTTGGGATTGCCTGCGGATGCAGGGTCAAGCGCTGCGCTGCGCGATGTGCTGGCCGGCAATGCCGTGGTCGACGGCAGTGTGCCGTATGCCACCTTATATGGCGGACACCAGTTCGGGCATTGGGCCGGGCAACTCGGTGACGGCCGCGCCATCAACCTCGGTGAAATCGGTGATTACACCCTGCAACTGACAGGCGCTGGCCGCACGCCATTCTCACGCCATGCCGACGGCCGCGCCGTGCTGCGCTCGAGCATCCGCGAGTTCCTGTGCAGCGAAGCCATGCACCACCTCGGCATTCCGACCACGCGTGCGCTGTCGCTGATCGGCACCGACAGCAGCGTGG
>JBEAYK010000174.1:0-3501 GCA_041159305.1 Pseudomonadota bacterium | reverse complement strand
GAACAAGCCGCTGCCGAACAAGCCGCCGCCGAACAAGCCGCTGCCGAACAAGCGGCCGCCGAACAAGCGGCCGCCGAACAAGCCGCCGCCGAACAAGCCGCTACTGAGAAGTCAGAAGCGGATGCCTATGGCATGAGCCTGGAAGAGCTGGAGCGTTTGACGGATCCGAACTATACGCCGGATAACTTGGCGGCAGTAACCGAGAATGTGGCCGAAGATTCCCCGCAGGCCGAGGCATCTGCAAACATTTCCGAATCTTCCACCTTGGTGTCGCAACCGCGCAATGATGCGGTAGAGACGGCTCCGGTCGAACAAGGACGGGATGTGGCGATGGATCGACTGGATACCCATGATCTCGATGAAGAGTTGTTGGACATCTTCACCGAAGAAGCCAAAGATCTGCTCGACCAGAGCGATAATCTCCTGGTGCAGCTGAAGCAGTCTCAGGAAGGCGTCGAGCCCCTGCTTGGATTGCAACGCAATCTGCACACACTCAAAGGCGGTGCCCGCATGGCCGGGCTATTCAGCATCGGCGAACTGAGCCATAGTCTGGAAAGCTTCATCCAAGCCAGTGCCGAAAAGGGGGTTGTTCCCGCTTCCGCCCAGCTTGGTGTCATCGAGAAAGCGCTCGATGCACTGCACCGCATGGCGGATCAGGTGGAGGCGCGGATCACTCCCGAATCACCGAATGCGCTCATCCAGCTGCTGGATGCCGGCGGCGAAATCGCCACAACCGATGCGCAGCCGGTTACTGAAACCAAGGCCGCGCCTGCCGTCAAGGCACTGTCCGGTCCAATCGATCTGCAGGATATGGATACTGATGAAGGGCTGCGTACGCCGCAGGACGTGGTCCGTATCCGCGCCGATTTGCTCGACCAGCTGGTCAATTTCGCAGGTGAGGTCGCCATCTACCGCGCCCGTCTCGAACAGCAGCTCGGCCAGTTCAAGACCAATCTGGTCGAACTCGATCAGACCACCTCGCGTCTGCGCGAGCAGCTGCGTCGTCTGGATATCGAGACCGAAGCGCAGATTGCCGCCCGCAACATCCGCGAGGCCGATCAGGGCAACAAGGATTTCGATCCGCTCGAACTCGACCGTTTCACAACGCAGCAGCAGCTCTCACGTTCGCTGGCCGAGTCCTCGAACGATCTGATCAACCTGCAGGCCACGCTTGACGATCTGACGCGTCACCATGAAACCCTGCTGCTGCAGCAGTCGCGGGTCAGCTCGGAGCTCCAGGAAGGTCTCATGCGTACGCGCATGGTGCCGTTTGAAACCCTGTTGCCACGCCTGCGCCGCGTCATGCGTCAGGCAGCTGAAGACAGCGGTAAGCAGGTCGATTTGCGTGTTGAGGGTGCCCACGGTGAAATGGACCGTTCGGTACTTGATCGCATGACAGCGCCATTGGAACATCTGTTACGCAATGCCGTCGCACACGGCGTGGAATCACCGGAGCAGCGTCGCAATGCCGGAAAATCGGCATCCGGCAGTGTCGTCATCAACATCGCCCAGGAAGGTACGGAAGTCGTGCTTTCGGTGCGTGATGACGGTCGTGGCCTCGATGTCGCGCAGATCCGCAACAAGGCGATCCAGCGCGGCCTGATCTCGGCCGATGACGATCTCAATCAGGATCAGGCCCTGGCACTGATCACCCAGACCGGATTCTCCACCGTCGATACGGTGACCCGATTGGCCGGACGCGGGGTCGGCATGGATGTGGTCAGCAGCGAAATCCGCAATCTCAACGGCAGTCTGGGCATCCAGAGCACCCTTGGTCGCGGAACCGAGTTCATCATCCGCCTGCCATTGAATCTGGCGGTGACCAAGGCCGTGTTCGTCAAAATCGGCGAAAGCCAGTTCGCCATTCCGATTGCATCCGTCGACGGCGTCGGCCGTATCGGCCGTGAAGAGCTGGATGAAAAACTGCGTTTGGAATCGCCCGAATTCAACTATGCCGGCAACCGACACAAGATTTACGATCTCGGCACATTGCTTGACCTTCCGACCGCAAAGGCAGCCGGCAGCATGCAGATGCCGATGCTGCTGTCCAAGTCCGGCCAGGACCGTATCGCGATCTGCGTCGATCAGGTGCTCGGAAGCCAGGAAATCGTGGTCAAACCGGTCGGGCCGCAGGTCACCTCGGTGCCCGGTGTCTACGGAGCAAGCATCATGCCCGATGGCGGCGTGGTGGTCATTCTCGATCTGGCGCCACTGGTGCGTCACAATGCCGAACGTCAGATCCCGCATGCACCGGAAGCCGTTGAAGATACCTCGCGTTCGATGCCGCTGATCATGGTGGTCGACGACTCCATCACCATGCGCAAGGTCACTTCACGCATTCTGGAACGCAACAACTTCGAAGTCGTAGTCGCCCGCGACGGCCTGGAAGCCATCGAAAAAATGGCCGAGCAGGTCCCTGATCTGGTACTGCTCGATATCGAAATGCCGCGCATGGACGGCTATGAAGTCGCGCAGAACATGAAGTCCGATTCCAGACTGCTGCATGTGCCGATCATGATGATCACCTCACGTACCGGCGAGAAGCACCGTCAGCGGGCGTTCGACCTCGGTGTCGAACGTTATCTCGGCAAACCCTATCAGGAATTCGAACTGATGCGGCAGGTCAACGAGATTTTCAAGAAGTAGCCGATGATGGCGAATGGCACACAGCGGGTAGTGGTGCTTGGCCGGGAAGGCCAGGCCCGCGAACAACTGGTCAGCGCACTGACCGACCTCGGAGTGCACCCGGTATGGGTCGGCAAACCGGCACAGACGTCGGTTGATGCGTTATCGCAACTTGCTCCGAACAAACTGGTCATCAGTCTTGATCCGGCAACCGAACTTGAACTCGAGCCTTACAGTGAATTCCTGAGACAGCCGTCATTGACGGTGTTATTCGACGATGCCGAAACCACCGGCGCATTGAGTGGCTGGGATCTCAACCGCTGGGCACGCCACATGGCGGCCAAACTGCTCGACCGTGATGTGCTGCCGCCGTTGCCGATGGACGCCGATGCCAAATCGACCATACATGGTCAAGACGATGGATTGCCGGATTACCGTCCAATCGGAGGCAGTCATGAGAACATTCCTGTTGCTTCGGGATTCGCCGCTCCGAAGGCGCTTGACGAGTCCGTGCATTGGCAGGATGCCGGTCATTATGATGATCTCGCCATTGATGCCGATGCACTTGCGTTGGCGCTGTCCAAGGTCGATTCCGAGCTTGCCCATGGCCATGAGGGTGAAGCAGTCAAGGTCGATTGCGAGCAGCTGTTGCCGTTGACTGATGAAGAACGAGCCTTGCTCGATTCCGGACAAGAAGTGCATAACGATGACCTTCCGTCGATCGAGAAGCTGGACATCGGACATTCCGGATCCACCGAGTGGCATGACGGTGATGGATTCAGTTTCGATCTCGATGATTCGGAACTGGCCGGTGCACTCCAGCAAATGGAGGAAAGCCTCGCGCATCCGGCGCATCCCGCAGCAGAGAGTGATGAA
>JBEAYK010000173.1:0-3519 GCA_041159305.1 Pseudomonadota bacterium | reverse complement strand
TTCGTAGGCGATGTGGCGCACCTTGCCGTTGCCGGCCTCATTGATTTCCAGATTGAGCGCGACCGGCTTGAGCACAAACTCATGCACGTCCGGGGTTTTGTTGAAGATTTCAAGCGTGATCGACTCATCCGGCTGCATCTGGATGACCAGACGGTTGCACAGATCGGCATCCGGTTTCTGGCCGAACAGGAACTGCGGCACTTCCTTGAAGGTGATGATCACTTCAGTATGCTTGGATGCCAGCCGCTTACCGGTTTTCAGGTAGAACGGCACTCCCTTCCAACGCCAGTTGTCGACATGCGCCTTGATGGCCACGAAGGTTTCGGTATCACTGAGCTCGGCGGCGTCGGCTTCCTCGTTGTAGCCGGGCATACTGCCGTCGGCCGAGGCGGTGTATTGGCCGAAAATCACGCGATCGGCGAAATTGGCTTCGGTGATCGGGTGCAGGGCCTGCAGCACTTTGATTTTTTCGTTGCGGATGGCCTCGGAGCTGCCGTTCACCGGCGGCTCCATGGCGATCAACGAAATCAACTGCAACATATGGTTCTGCACCATATCGCGCAGCGCGCCGCTCTTGTCGTAGTAGCTCCAGCGCCCGCCGATGCCGAGCGACTCGGCGATGGTGATGTGCACGCTTTCGATGTGATGGCTGTTCCACAGCGGCTCGAAGATGGCGTTGCCGAAACGCAGTGCCAGCAGATTCTGCACCGCTTCCTTGCCCAGATAGTGGTCGATGCGGTAGGTCTGCGTCTCGGCCAGCGCGCCTGCGACGCCATCGGATATGGCACGGCTGCTGGCCAGATTCTTACCGATCGGTTTTTCCAGAATCACCCGCGTGCGCGGATCAATCAGCCCGGCGCTTTGCAGGTTGGCCACGATCGGCGTGAACAGATCCGGCGGCATCGACAGGTAACTGATGGCGACATGGCGGCCGGCGCGTTGCAGGATATCGGCCAAGCCGGCGTAATCGGCGGCGTGTCCGGCATCGAGATTCACGAATTCGGTTTTGGCCAGGAATGCGTCAAGCCGGTGACGGTTGCCCTCGTTCAATTCATCGGCCAGCGCCTTGTGCAGATGGGCGTGCAACTCGGCGGTGGTGCCGCTGCGGCTGACGCCGTACAGGGCCATTTCTTCCGGCAGCGAGCCGTCGCAATGCAGTCGGAACAGTGACGGCCACAGCATACGGAGGGCCAGGTCGCCATGGGCGCCGAAAAGCAGGAATGCGGGAGCGGTCATTGTCGCCTAGGCCGGAGCCTGAATGAATTCACTGCCTAGCATAGCAAAACCGCGTGGCAAGGCCGCATTTAAGGGCCTTGCAAACGAATGTAAAGACTCATTCCAGCGGGGCCGGCGGCGCCTCTTTGGCTTTGGTTTTCAGCATCAGCCGGGCCGCCACGATGCCGACTTCGTACAACGCCCACATCGGCAGCGCCAGCATGACCTGAGACAAACCGTCGGGCGGCGTGATGATGGCGGCGATGATGAAGATGGCGACGATGACATAACCGCGCCATTCAACCAGTTGTTCGACCTTGACCCAGCCCAGCAGCACGGCGACCAACACCGCAATCGGCACTTCGAAACTGACCCCGCCGGCCAGCAGCAGTACCAGCACGAAATCCAGGTATTTGCCGATATCGGTCATCATCGCCACGCCCTCGGGCGCAGTCGAGTTCAGGTAGGCGAACATGACCGGCAACAACGCGAAATAGGTGAAGGCGCAGCCCAGATAGAACAGCAAGGACGCGGCGAACAGCAATGGGCGTGCCAGATTTTTTTCGCGCTCATACAGGGCGGGGGCCACGAACGCCCAGATCTGAAACAGGATATACGGCGCGGCGATGAACAGAGACGCGAAAAACGCCAGCTTCATCGGTACGAAAAACGTGGATGCCACTTCAATGGCGACCAGTTGACTGCCCGGCGGCAGCGTTTCCTTGAGCGGAACGGCCAACCAGGCATACAAGGGGTTGGCGAACGGCAACAGCACGAGGAACACCGCCAGCACCGCCACCACCGCGTACAACAGACGCTGGCGCAGCTCAAGCAGGTGCGACATCAGGGATTGTTCGTTGCCGGCCGTCACCAGAGTGCGCCCTGTTTGGGGTGGGTTTCATCCGGGCCGTCATCGGCCAGGCGTTCATCAACAGGTCCATCCGGCGCAGGCATTGCGTTATCCGCCGGCACATCCATTTCCTCGGCACCGGCACCGCTTTCGCTGCGGTGCCCGGAGCCCACGGCCTCGGCCGCTTCATCGATATTGCGGTTGAGTTCGGTTTCCGCCTGCTGCAGATTTTCGGAGAGCGCCTGCACCGGCGCCTTGATGCTGTTTTCGGCCTCGTGCAGATGCTTCTTCATTTCTTCCTGGGCCAGTTCCAGCTCCAGTTCCGATTTCACCGAATACCACTGCGCACGCGCCTTGCGGACCCACAGGCCGGCAAAACGTGCCGCTTTCGGCAAGCGCTCCGGACCGAGCACGAGCAGTGCGACCACCGCGATGATCAGCAGCTCGCTGAAACCGACGTCGAACATGCTTAGGCTTGATTGTCGCTGTCGGGTTTTTTCTGGTCGAGGGTTTCAGGCTTGGCATCCTCGTCTTTCATGCCTTTCTTGAAGCCCTTGATGGCGCCGCCCAGATCGCTGCCGATGTTGGCCAGACGCTTGGTGCCGAATATCAGCAACACGATGACCAGAATGATGATCAATTCCCGCATACCTACCATGACACTGCTCCTGAGATGAATTTACCGCGGATTATTTCTTGGCCTGACGGCTGCTGCCTTCTTCCAGCTGGTTGCGGAAGTCGATGATGGCCTGATTCTGGGTCTGGGTGCGGCCGTCGAAAATCGAAGCGGGCGACGCCATGTCGCCGTACACGGTTTCGTTGGCCTTGCGGTCGATGCGGATGACGGTGCCGTCAATGGCGACGCCGGCGAACAGACCCTTGGAACGGGAATAGCTGTAGATTTCGGCTTTCAGATTTTCATCGGTGCTGGCCTGCACGTTGCGGCCGACCGGTCCGGCCGCGACCGCGGCATCGGCACCAAGCGTGAACTTGCCTTTGATGATGCCGTCAACGCCGCTTTTGCTGGTGAATACCAGGATCAGGTCGGATTTCTGCACACCGGCTTGGAAGCCCCAGCTGCCGCCGCCGACATTGATGTAGTTCGGGTTCGACCAGGCCCCATCGGCGCCGCGCACCGATATCACACCCTTGCCGCCCCGGCCGCCGAACACCAGTGCGGCTTTGGTCAGATCCGGCACCACGGCGATGGCATAGGCCTCGGCCAGCAGGCGTTCGGGAATCGAGTTCTCCGGAATCGCCGACATTTCCTTGAGTACGGTGGTGGCCGAACGGGTGCGGTCGTCCGGCGTGGTGTTGGCGGAAACACTGGCGGCGGTAAACAGCAGAATGGCGGCAAAGAGGGCACGCATAGCGGGTTCCTTTATAGTGGGAGGCAGGCCTCAGCGTATTGGATAATGATAACCCCTGACGCCGGGTTCACCTACAATTGTTTA
>JBEAYK010000172.1:0-3526 GCA_041159305.1 Pseudomonadota bacterium | reverse complement strand
CCGTGGTAATGACGGGTCAAGGGCAGGTGACCGGTAATCCAGCGCAGAATCGGGTTTTTCTCCATGTCCGGCTCCTGCCCAGCAGCCCAAAGCATTTTTATGCCGGTAGCCAGAAGGAACAGACCGAAGAAGTAAAGGATCCAATGGAACTGCTGGATCAAGGCGGCGCCGATGAAAATCATGATCGCGCGCAACACGATGGCACCGAGCACGCCGTAGATCAACACCCGCTGCTGCGAGGGTGCCGGCACCGCGAAGTAGGTGAAGATCATCAGGAACACGAAGATGTTATCGACCGCCAGGGCCTTCTCGACCAGATAACCGGTCAAAAATTCCATGCCAATCCGGTCGGCATCCGGGCTACCGCTGTCTTTCAGGTACCACCACAGGCCGGCGTTGAAAATAAAGGCCAAGGCGATCCAGGCCATGCTCCAGATCAGGGCCTCTTTGGTGCTGACCTTATGCGGTCCATTGGCTTTAAGCACCAACAGGTCGACGAGGAGCGCCAAGATGACAAATATAATGAAAACCGCCCACATGGTGGGGGTGGCAATGCTGATCATGCAAAACTCTCCATTCGCAACAGAATAAAACCTCGAGGGCATCGAGGTGCTGCGAAGGTCTTGCTAGCAGATGAACTGCCTATCGAACCGGGGGCGGTGGCCCCGTGCTGACGACGCGATAGCGGGAGCTACTCCCCTTCGGCGCCCATCATAGCCGGATTGCCCGGAAAAGTCATCTTGCGCGTTTACGCTTACAATACAAACATGAACCAGAGCACCGAGTTACCCTTCGTCCGCTTGAAAATCGAGCGCAAATCGACCCACCCGTGGATTTTCCAGAAAATGGTGGAAAAGCCCGAGGTCAAGCCACGCCCCGGCACGATTGTCGATATCGTCGATGCCACCAACCATTGGGTTGGCCGTGGCTTCTACAACGGCCATTCGCGCATTGCATTGCGGGTGCTGACCGAGGATTACGAGGAAACGGTTGATGCCGCCTTCTTCCAGCGCAAAATCGCCGAGGCCGTGGCCCTGCGCCGCGAGGTGCTGAAGCTGGATGCGGTGTCCGATGCCTGGCGGGTGGTGCACTCCGAAGGCGATGGCCTGTCCGGCCTGGTGGTCGACCGCTACGGCGATTTGCTGGTGGTCGAGTTCTTCTCGGCCGGCGCCTTCCGCCACCGCGAATGGATTTACGAAGCCCTGCGCACGCAATTCCCCGGCTGCCGTTTCTACAGCTTTGCCGAAGAACACGTGCAGAAGCAGGAAAGCTTCGACTTCCGCGCGCCCGATGCGCCCGAACCGAGCGTGATCACCGAATATGGCCTGAAATTCCGGGCCAGCCCGGGCTCGGGGCACAAAACCGGCTTCTTCGCCGACCAGCGCGACAACCGTGAATATCTGTCACAGCTGGTCAAAGACAAGACCGTACTGGACATCTGCTGCAATTCCGGCGGCTTCGCCATTTATGCCAAGGCCCGCGGCGGCGCCAGCGAGGTCACCGGCATTGATCTGGACGAGGAAATCCTCGAGATCGCCGGCAAGAACGCGTATCTGAATGACGCCAAGGTCAAGTTCGTGCAGTCCGATCTGTTCCCCTATCTGCGCGATGCCGCCGCCCGCGGCGATGCTTGGGATGTGGTGATTCTGGATCCGGCGAAATTGACCCGCGACCGCGAGCAGGTGATTTCGGCGCTGAAAAAATACAACGACATGAACAAGCTGGCGATGAGCGTGGTCAAGCCCGGCGGCATTTTGTTGACCTGCTCCTGCACCGGCCTGGTCAGTGAAGAGGATTTCCTCGACATGATCCGCCGCGCCGCGTTCTTCGCTGGGCGCCGTGCCCAGATCCTGAAGGTGTCCGGCGCCGGCGCCGACCATCCGTATATGGCGCATGTGAAGGAAAGCCGTTACCTTAAAGCCGTGTTCTGCCGTATTTTCTGACCCCGCCCGGAAGCCCGCCATGAAAAAAATCCTGCTCGCCAGCGCCCTGACCCTCGCACTGTCTTCTCTGCATGCGCAGGCCGCGCCGCAGGCTATGCCGGCCAATACGCCGAACGAGGCACTCAAGCCCGGCCAGTGGGTCTGGTATGCCGAAGCCGTGCCGCAGGGCCCGATGCTGATGCTGGTCAGCATCACCCAGCAGAAAGCCTATCTGTACCGCAACGGCGTGCGCGTGGCGGTCAGTACGGTCAGTACCGGCAAGAAAGGCCACGACACCCCGACCGGGGTGTTCACCATTCTGCAGAAGAACAAAGACCACAAATCCAATCTGTACAAGGATTCCAAAAACAAGCCGGCGGCCATGCCCTACATGCAGCGCCTGACCTGGGACGGCATCGCCCTGCACAGCGGCAATCTGCCCGGATATCCGGCCTCGCACGGTTGCGTGCGTATGCCCGACGGTTTTGCGCAGCGCCTGTTTTCCGAAACCGAACTGGGCATGACCGTCATCGTCAGCAATGACAAGGTCACCAGTCCGCAGAACGTGGTTGATCCGACCATGTTCGCGCAATCGGTCAATGAAAAAGGCAAAGTGGTGCCGGTCGAGCCGCTGTCAGCATATGAGGCCTACCGTTGGCAGCCGGAAAAATCGCCTTTCGGCCCGGTCACCGTGCTGATCAGCACCCGCAACCAAGCGGTGATTGCATTGCGTAACGGCATCGAAATCGGGCGCTCGAAAATCGGCGTAGTCGGCGGCGAGCCGTTCGGCAGCCAGGCTTATGTGGTGATGGATGGCGCCGGCACCGAGCCGAGCCGGATTGTGCCTGACCAGATGGAGCTGAAATGGCTGCGGGTCAATGCCTCGGCCAGCGGCGTGGCGCCCACTGCCGGTCTGGATCCGGCCGCCATCCGCCGTATCGCGGTGCCGGTCGATTTCGCGCGCCTGCTGTATACCAGCCTGCAGCCGGGCAGTTCCTTGCTGTTGACCGATGAGCCGATCAACCTCGATGGCGTGCAGAACATGACGGTGTTGACCGACGAGCCGGATACCGAACACAACGCCGAACGTCCCTGAGGAATGCCGTGATTGCCACCCAACCGGCGCGCCGCGCCGCGTTGATCTTCATCTTTTTCACGGTGCTGATCGACATCCTCGCGTTCGGTCTGATCATTCCGGTGCTGCCGCATTTGATCAAGACCATCGGCAATTATGATTTCGGCCAGGCCGCGATGATGTCGGGCTGGTTCAGTGCGGCGTTCTCGCTCATCCAATTCGTATTCGCGCCGCTGCTCGGCGCGCTGTCCGACCGCTACGGCCGCCGGCGGGTGATTCTGATTTCCTGTTTCGGCCTGGCGGTGGATTTCACCTTCATGGCACTGGCTACCAGCATTCCCATGTTCTTCGTTGGCCGGGTAATCTCGGCCATGAGTTCGGCCAGCTTCAGCACCGCCAATGCCTACCTGGCGGATGTGACGCCACCGGAGAAACGCGCGGCAGCGTTTGGTTTGCTTGGTTCGGCTTTCGGCATCGGATTTGTCATCGGCCCGGCCTTGGGCGGCTTGCTCGGCAGTATCGATCTGCG
>JBEAYK010000171.1:0-3543 GCA_041159305.1 Pseudomonadota bacterium | reverse complement strand
CGGGTGTTCTGGTACATGAGCGTGGTCGGCAGCCTGATGACCCTGAGCTACTTCCTGTTCTCCTCCAAGCAGGACTCGGTCGGTGTTCTTCAGAACCTGTTTCCGACCTTCACCGCCCTGTACAGCCTGTATCTGGACATCAAGCACCGCGGCTGGCACCGCGATAAGGCCACGCACTAGGCCTTGGGCATCAAGGGCTTAGCCCGGAATTCCCTTTGGATTCAGCTAAGTATTTGCGCCACAAGGAAAACTTTGGCATAATAGCGGGCTCGCCTGAAGCACTGCTGGCCGTGCGGCCCACAATACGCACGCCGTCATCAGGCACCACCCCATTGTGTGCGGAATTTCCGCGGGGCCGAATTCACCCGGGCTACGGGTGATCCTTAAAACTCCACGAGGTACGCCATGAGTCGTATTTGCCAAGTAACCGGCAAGGCCATGCAAAGCGGTAACAACGTTTCGCATGCCAATAACAAAACCCGCCGGCATTTCCATGCCAACATCCACGAGCGCCGTTTCTGGGTCGCCAGCGAAGACCGCTGGATCAAACTCAAGGTCTCGGCCCATGGCCTGCGTACCATCGACAAGCGCGGTATCGATTCCGTGCTGGCCGAACTGCGCGCCCGTGGCGAAAAAATTTAAGGAGCACCTGACATGGCATCGAAACGCGATAAAATCCGCCTGATCTCCACCGCCGGCACCGGTCACTTCTACACCACCGACAAGAACAAGAAGACCACGCCGAACAAGATGGAAATTTCCAAATACGATCCGGTCGTGCGCAAGCATGTCCCGTACAAGGAAGGCAAAATCAAATAAGCCCCGGCTTGTTGAAACGAAAACCCGCCTGATGGCGGGTTTTTTCATGGTGAAGACCACCACATTTCCATCACGGCGGCGGCCGGACAATGGTTCTTTGTTCGGGAGCCGCTCATGTCCGGAAGCATCCTCATCTTCGGCGCCAATGGCGGCATCGGCTCGGCCACGGCCCGCCTTTTGGCAGCACGTGGACATCGCCTGCATCTGGCCGGTCGCAATGCCGACGCGATTACCGGCCTTGCTGCCGAACTCGGTGCCGGCTACAGCATCGGCGATGTTCTCGATGACGGCTTCATCGCCCAGGCCGCACATGATGCCGGTGACCGACTCGATGGTTTGGTCTATGCGGTCGGCAGCATTACCCTGAAAGCCCTGCCCCGGCTGACCCGCGCCGACTTCCTGCGCGATTACGAACTCAATGCCCTCTCGGCAGCACTGGCGGTGCAAGCCGCATTACCGGCCTTGAAAGCTTCCGGACACGGCTCGGTAGTGCTGTTCAGCTCGATTGCCGCCAGCCAAGGCTTCGGCATGCACGCCTCCATCGGCATGGCCAAAGCGGCGGTGTCCGGACTGACCCTGAGCCTGGCTGCGGAGCTGGCGCCGGCGGTGCGGGTCAATGCCATCGCGCCGTCGCTGACACAGACGCCGCTGTCGAAAAACCTCTGGCAGAACGAAGCCATGGCGCAGAGCATCGCCGCGCTGCATCCGATTCCACGTCTCGGCAGCGCCGAAGATATGGCCTCCTTGGCGGCGTTCCTGCTGTCACCCGAGGCGGCATGGATCACCGGCCAGATTCTCGGCGTGGATGGCGGCCGCTCCAGTCTGCGGGTCAAAGGCTGATGCGCATTCTGGTCACCGGCGGTACCGGCTTCATCGGCAAGCCGCTGGTGCATCGGCTTCTGCTACGCGGCGACGAAGTCACCGTGCTCAGTCGCCGACCTGAATCGGTGAAGGCGATGTTCGGCAAAGCTGCGCAGGCCTGGAGCAGTCTTTCGGCCTGGACCCCCGACCGCGCGTTCGATGCCGTCATCAATCTTGCCGGCGAACCGATCATCGACCGGGCCTGGACCGACACACGCAAACAATCATTGCGCGACAGCCGGATCGGTATTACTGATCAACTGCTATCGGCCATGGCAAATGCAACGCGCAAGCCGTCGGTGTTTCTCAGCGGCTCGGCCATCGGCATTTACGGGGATACCGGATCTGTCGATATCACCGAACAGGTGCCGGCCGCGGACGACTTCGGCGCGCGCCTGTGTGCCGAATGGGAACAGGCCGCGCTGCCGGCGGAAGCACTTGGTGTGCGTGTGTGCCTGCTGCGTACCGGACTGGTCCTGCATGCCGATGGCGGCATGCTGAAAAAAATGCAGCTGCCGTTCAAACTCGGCCTGGGCAGCCGCCTCGGTGATGGTCGGCAGATCATGAGCTGGATTCACCGGCATGATTATCTGAATGCGCTGCTGTTCCTGCTCGATCAAGCGAACTGCCGGGGCGCCTTCAATCTGACCGCGCCGACGCCGGTCAGCAATCGCGAGTTCACCGCGGTGCTGGCCCGCAGTCTGCACCGCAAGGCCCTGCTGGTGACGCCGGAATGGGCCCTGAAGCCCGTCCTCGGCGAGCGCAGTCTGTTGCTGTTCGGCGGCCAGCGCGTTCTGCCGGCGGCGCTGCAGGCCCAGGGCTTCGATTTCCGCTTCACGGCACTTGCCGACGCATTGGAAAACGCTGGAGTAAACTAAAGCGGTCCGTATCCTGCGAGCCGCCCGTGTCCGTGCCGAGTTCCCTGCAAGTCAAAGTCAAACCGAATGCCCGCGAAGACCGTTTCGCGCCGGGCGACGACGGCGTCTGGCTGGCGAGCCTGAAAGCACAACCGGTCGATGGCAAGGCCAACGAAGCCTTGATCGCGCTGGTCGCGGCCTATTTCAAACTGCGTAAACAGCAGATCAGCATCAAATCCGGCGCAGGCGCACGCATCAAGCGTCTGCTGATCGCGCCTTAGGAATGACGATATGAACAGCAAGGAACAGGATTACGTTCTCGGCACGCACGATGCCGAAATCGGACGCTTGCAGCTGCAGCACGGCATCTGGAAACAGCACGTGCGTGACTGCTGGCAGCGGGCCGGCATCGCGCCGGGCATGCGTGTGGTCGATATCGGCTGCGGCCCGGGCTTCGCCAGCGCCGATCTGGCCGAATGCGTCGGTGTGCAGGGCGAAGTCATCGGCATCGAACGCTCGGAACGCTTCATCGCGTTTGCCGCTGAACATTGTCGTGCACGCGGCGTAGCGAACGTCGGCTTCGTCATGGCCGATGTGATGCAGGATGAACTGCCGGTGACCGGTGCCGATGCCATCTGGTGCCGCTGGCTGGCCATCTTCGTCAGCGACCCGGCACTCCTGGTCCGGAAAATGGCAGGCATGCTCAAGCCCGGCGGAAAAATTATTTTCCACGAATACGTGCATTACGAAACCTACCAGTCGGTACCGCCGAGCCCGCGCATCGAGGAATTCATCGCACATGTGATGCGCAGCTGGCGCGATTTCGGCGGCGAACCGAATGTGGCGCGATACCTGCCCGCGCATCTGGCGGCGGCCGGTTGCCGGGTGCTGGACACCCGGCCAATCAGCTTCAGCGCGCAGCCGCACCAGCCGGTCTGGCAATGGCCGGCCAGTTTCATCGCCATCAACCTGCAACGCCTGCTGGATCTCGGTCTGGTGGATGCGT
>JBEAYK010000170.1:0-4928 GCA_041159305.1 Pseudomonadota bacterium | reverse complement strand
ACATTCACGGCCTTGACGGTTGCGCTCAGGATTGCGGCCACCAGTTTTTCATCGCGCATCAAGGCCGAGCCGGCCAAAACATTACAGACCTTCTTGGCCGGGCAGCCCATGTTGATATCGATGATCTGCGCGCCATGATCGACATTGAAGCGTGCCGCTTCCGCCAGCTGTGCCGGATCGGTTCCGGCAATCTGTACCGATATCGGCGACGGCTCATCGGAGTGATCCATCCGATGCACTGACTTATTGGTTCGCCAGAAACGTGGATCGGAAATGGTCATCTCCGAGACGCAGAGGCCCGCGCCCATTTTTTTGCACAGCATCCGGAACGGCTTGTCGGTGACGCCGGCCATCGGCGCCAGGATCAGATTCGGCGAGATGGCATGTGGTCCGATGTGCATGTTCAGCCGAAGCGGGCAGTGATGTCGGTGAGGCTTGGCATGGCCAGTGCCGCACCTGCACGCTCGACCTTGCAGGAGGCCGCCATGACCGCGAAGGCACAGGCGTCCGGCAATGCGGATCCATGCGCCAGCTCCGCCGCCAGTGCGCCGTTGAAGCAATCGCCGGCGCCGGTGCTGTCCTTGACGTTGACTTTCGGTGACGTGAATTCGTGGAATCCGTAGGGCGTGCTGAGTACGGCACCGCGTGGGCCCAGCGTAATGACGGTATCGGGGCAGGGCAGTTTGCGGGCCAAGGCATGTAATGTGCCGGCATCCAGCAGCGCGACGCTCTCGGCTGTGATTGCTTCGTCTTGGGCCTGCAGTAACGCGGCGAATTCACTCTCGTTCGGGCTCAGAATGTCAGCCAATGCCTGCAGCTCGGCGGCATCTCCGGATGCCGGTGCCGGATTGACGATGCTACGCACGCCGGCAGCCTTGGCAATATGCATCGCTGCCAAGCTGGCAGCGGCATTAGATTCCTGTTGAAGCAGCACAATCCGTGCGCTGCGGATGGATTCGGCGTGTCTGGAAATATGCGAAGGTGACAGCAATGTATTCGCGGCCAGATCCACTAGAATTTGATTCTGGCCGTCGGCGTCCAGCCAGATGGCGGCATTGCCGGTGGCGCTGCCGTTGCAAACTTGCCAGGCGCAGCGCAGTCCCACCGACTCCGCTAAAGTTATGGCGCCACCGCCGAGCGCATCATCGCCGATGGCGGCGATGAATAGGGCGTTTCCACCAAGGCGGTGTGCGGCCATGGCTTGATTGAAGCCTTTGCCACCCGGGCCTTGGGAAAAATGGCCGGTACGGGTTTCACCAGCTTTTGGAAACCTTGGCGTGCGCCACACCAGATCCTGGTTGTAGCTGCCCACCACGACAATCATGATCAGCCGCCGAGCTGGAGCAGGACGCCGGCGATGGTCGCGGTCATCAGCGTCGCAAACCAATGCCGCCGATCTGAATGGCAATCGAAGCGAAGTTGGCAAAGCCGCAAAGCGCGTAAGTCAGAATCAGGCGTGAATGCTCGCTGATGGCGCCAACACCTTCGCCGACCGGAATTTGAGACAGCTGCAGATAGGCGATGAACTCATTGAGTACGATTTTCTGGCCGATCAAGCCACCGGCAATCACCGCATCGTTCCAGTCAATCCCGATCACCCAGGCAATCGGTGCCAGGATGTAGCCGAGAATCAGGCCGAGATTGAGCGTGATCGGTGTGGCGCCTGCGGCAGCCCCCTGATTCAGCATCATGTTCAGGCTCTGATAGCCGGACAGATGCAAATCACCAAACCAGCCGATGATGGCGTTGATCATGGCGATGAGCGCAACGAAAGCCAGCAGCATGGCGGCAATGTTGATGGCCAGCTTGACACCGTCGGCAGCGCCGGCTGCGGCGGCATCGATGATGTTCGCTGAGGTTTTTTCCACTTCTACTTTAATGTTGCCGCGCGTCAGCGGCTCACCGGTTTCCGGTATCAGCATCTTGGCCACCAGGAATGTTGCCGGAGCGGCCATGATGGAAGCCGCAAGGAAATGTTTGGCATAGAAAGCCTGCAATTCCGGGTCGGTTCCGCCAAGCATGGCCACGTAGGTGGCCATCACGCCGCCGGCGATATGCGCCATGCCGCCGATCATCATGGTCAGCAGCTCAGACTCGGTCATCTTGCCGATGTAGGGACGAACCGTCAGCGGTGCTTCGGTTTGACCGATGAACACGCTGGCACATACCGAGGTGGTTTCAGCGCCCGACAAGCGCATGACTTTGGTAATCGCCCATGCCATGCCTTTGACGACCATCTGAAGAATGCCCAGATGATAGAGAACGGCAGTGAACGCGGCAAAGAAAATCACCGTCGGCAATACCTGGAACACGAAAATGAAACCAAATTTGTCGGCCGTTGCCAGGTCACCGAAAATCATTCGGGCACCTTCTGTGGTGAAGCCGGAAACGGTAACGAATGCATGTGCGGCGGCCCCGAACACGGCGGCCCCGAAGGGTGTCAGCAATACGAATGCAGCGAACAGGACCTGAAGCAGTACGCCTGTGGAAATCAATCGCCAATCAATGGCGCCCCGGTTATTGGAAAACAGCCAAGCGATAGCCAGCAGGCAGCTGAGGCCGAAAAGTCCGAAAAGCACTGCGCTCATGGGGAAATCCGAAGAAGGTGACCGTCAAAGGGTAGTCTACGGCGCCGGATAGGGCAAGCCCGCAGGCTCAGGGCAGGGGATTTCCGGCCGCGCGGTAGAGCGCATACCAATGCTCGCGCTGCAGGGCAACGTTGGTTGCCGTGGCCATTGATTTCAGTCGCTGCGGATCTGTGCTGCCGAGCAGGACCTGCAGATTCGCCGGATGCCTGAGTATCCAGGCGATGGCGATGGCGCCGGCACTGCAGCCGTAGATCTGCGCCATATTATTGAGTTCATGGTTCAGTTCCGCGAAATCCGGATGACCGAGGAAATTGCCTTCGAACATGCCGAACTGCAGCGGCGACCAGGCCTGCACGCGCAGCCCATTCATGCGGCAGTAATCGATGACCGAACCGTCGCGGTCGAGACTGCCATCGAAACGGGTGTTGGCTTGAAGGGCTGAGTCGAGCGGGCCGGTATGGGCCAGGCCGAATTGAACTTGATTGGCGCACAGGGGTTGGTTAAGTGCCGACTGCAGCAGCGCGATCTGCATCGGCCGGAAGTTGCTGACGCCGAAACGCAGGACCTTGCCAACAGTCTGCAGATGGTTGAAGGCTTCGGCGACCTCCGCCGGTTCCATGAGGGCGTCGGGCCGGTGCAGCAGGAGAGTATCAATGTACTCGGTGTCCAATCGGCTGAGTATTCCGTCGACCGAATTCAGGATGTGCTGGGCACTGCTGTCGTAGAAACCTTCGCGGATACCGCATTTACTCTGGAGAACGATGGATTCCCGCTTACAGCCCAGCGTCTGCATGGCTTGGGCGAACAGGCGTTCGCTGCCGCCCGAACCGTAGATGTCGGCATGGTCGAATTGCCGGATGCCGGATTCCAGTGCTGCTTCCAGAAGCATGACGATTTGATCCGGCGTCCGCTCATGCAGACGCCAGCACCCGAGAATCAGGCGGTCATCGTTTCCGGTGGCGGGCATTGTCATGTCAGTCTCCTTGCTCGCACTATATTAATAGGTGTTACCGGTTTTCGTGTCTACAAGTGAAAAACCCGGTAGCGCCGGGTTTTTCGGGACATTGTGCGGATCAGCGAGGCTCGCCGATTCCGGATTCGAAGATTTCAATTTCAATGTCTTCATCCATTGCCGGGCCGACCAGGGTAATCGTGCGGAACATATCGCCGCCGATCAGATCTTCGCTCAGCATGCCGCCATCGGCACCATCGAACAGCATGGCAACGCGCGGCGGGCCGGGCGGCATGGGCGGCATAGGCTCCATCTTCGGCAGGGTGATGCTGACCGATTGTGGCTTACGGTCGCGCAGGATGCTGAGTGCGACTTTTTCGCCTTCTTTCCTGCCGCGCATGGCTTCGAGCACATCACGTGACTTGACCACCGCCTTGCCATCGACCTTGGTGATGACATCACCGGCCTGCAGTTGCGGGAACTCCGTCTTCGGGCTCAGTACCAGTACGCCGGTGTTAGCGCCGAAATAACGGCCCAGCTGCGGATTCAGTTCGGCCAGGTTCATGCCGCTCCAGCGCGTAGCAAAAGCGAAGGCATGCGGTGCGCCGCCCGGCATGGGTCCACGGGTTTCGCGGTTGACGATCATCTGCGGTTCGATTTTTCCGGCTTTCAGCGTGGCGTTGGCCGTTTTGCCGCTTCGGGTGTAGGCCAGCTTCACGGTCTGTCCTTCCTTCAGATCGGTAAGTGCGGCACGGGCCTGATCAACGCCGGCCTGGTCCTTGGCGGTGATGCTCTTGCCGTTGATGGACGTGATGACGTCGCCGGCCTGAAGTCCGGCATCTTTGGCCGGACCTTTCGGGCTGACCGCGGCGATTTTCACGCCGTTGCCGCTGTTCGGCGCCATGACCACGCCCAGTCCGATTCGCGGACTGGCCGGGCGCATCTCAACATGCTTAGCGCCGCGTTTGTCTTCGGTCCAGCTGGCGCCTTTGCCTGCGGGTGCGGTGGTGGTGACGCTGCGCTCGACCGTGCCGGTTTCGCTGTCGCGCTTGGTTTCGATGATGGTGATCTGCATCTGATCATCCGGGCCGAGCTTTTTCGACAACTCCTGGATTCGCTTGCTCAGCTGCTCGATTTCCGCTCGCGCGGCTTTCTGCTCATCGGCAGAGGCTTTCGTGGTCTGTCCGTAAGCGGTCGTGGAAATAAAGCCTGCGGCGAGTATCAGCGGAATGAGGTTTTTCGGGGTGAACATGAAAGTCTCCTTGGGGGATGGTTCAGTTGGTGCTGGCCAGAGCCAGGTCGAAATTGCGGCCGACCGCGTTGAAGTCGGCATTGGTACGGTTGAGTTGCAGGCCTTGGTCGAGCAGGTTGACGCGTTGCTGCCAGAG
>JBEAYK010000169.1:0-4907 GCA_041159305.1 Pseudomonadota bacterium | reverse complement strand
GGACTTCGACATCAACCCCGATTGCAGAGCGATCTCGGCCGAACGCAGCAGCGGATCAGTGGCTTCAACCGCCATCAGCTCTTCGAACGAACGCCATTCGATTTCGAAATCGGTACCGGCATGGCCCATGATCCGTGTCGTTCGCAGATGCAGAAAGGTCGGGCGACGGGTTTGACGGCAATGGGTGATGGCACGCTGGATTTGGCCATACCCTTCGGCGATATCCAGACCATCGGCATAGAAATAATCCAATCCGTCCCGGTGGCGGAATGCATTGTTGATCCAGCCTGTCGGTGTTTTCACCGAAATGCCGATGCCGTTGTCTTCGCAGACGTACAGCACAGGGGCCGGCAGCTTCTGGTAGGCCGTCCATTGCGCGGTGTTGAAGGCCGTCTGTGCCGTGGCGTGATTGCTGGAGGCATCACCGAAGGAACAGATCACGATGGAATCATCCGGAATCGGCGATTCATGGCCGATGCGTTTGGCCTGCTCCACCGCGATTGCGGTACCGAGCGCTTTCGGCAGATGCGAAGCGATGGTGGATGTCTGCGGAAGCACCCATAACGGCTTGCTGCCCCAGACTTTGTGGCGTCCGCCGGAAATCGGGTCGTCCTTGCTGGCCGCAAAGCTCAAGGCCGAATCCATGATCGGATCCATGCCCGGCAGTTTGCGGAAGCGCTCGGCCATGAAGCCGCCGCTACGGTAATGCAGGAAAGCCGGATCGGTGTGGCGCGTCAGCCGGGCAACCATGGCATTACCTTCATGGCCGCTGGAACCGATGGTGTAAAAGACTTTCTGCTGTACCCGCAATACGCGGGCCATCAGATCGAGATGACGTGAAATCAGCTGGGAACGGAACAGCTCGTCGAAATCGCGGGCACTGCAGGCGCTGCCATCGAGAATCGGTTCGTCCGGCGACGGCTTGGGCAGCACCTCGCCCTGCCAGTTCTGCACGAAATCAATGAAGTTTTCGTCACAGACCTTGGCGCGATTGACATCTTTCTGACGGGCGGGAATCAGGGCGGCACTCATGCAAAATCCTTCTTGCTATGGCGTTTTTAGAACGCGTTGATACCGGTCAGTTCTCGGCCGATGACCAACTGGTGCACCGTCTCGGTACCTTCGTAGGTAATGACGGACTCCAGATTCAAAGCATGGCGGATCGGGCAGTATTCGGTAGTGATACCGGCACCGCCGAGGATGTCACGGGCCTCGCGGGCGATGTCGAGCGCCATCCGGCAGTTGTTCCACTTGGCCAGAGAGACCTGGGAGGGCTGCATGTTGCCGGCATCCTTCAGGCGGCCGAGCTGCAGACTCAGCAGCTGGGCCATGGTGATGCGGCGCGCCATTTCGGCCAACTTGATCTGAATGGCTTGATTGGCCGCCAGCGGACGATTGAACAGAATCCGCGTTTTGGTGTATTCGATGGCTTCGGTCAAACAGGCCTGGGCGGCGCCGATTGGCCCCCAGGTGATGCCGTAGCGGGCCTGGGTCAGGCAGCCCAGCGGCCCTTTCAGACCTTTTACGTTCGGCAGGCGCTGGCTGTCGGGAATGCGGACATTGTCGAAGAACAGACCCGAGGTGACCGAAGCGCGCAGGCTCATCTTGTGTTTGATTTCCTGGGCCACGAAACCTGGCGTGCCTTTTTCCACGATGAAGCCTTGGATGCCTTCCTCGGTCATGGCCCATACGATGGCGATGTCGGCCAGATTGCCGTTGGTGATCCACATCTTGGCACCATTGATGACCCAATCACCGCCATCCTTCTTGGCATGGGTTTTCATATTGGCCGGATCCGAGCCGCCGTGCGGTTCGGTCAGACCGAAGCAGCCGATGATTTCGCCGCGGGCCATGCCCGGCAGGTATTTACGGCGCTGTTCTTCCGAGCCATAGGCATAAATCGGATACATGCACAGCGAGCTCTGGACAGAAACGAAACTCCGGATACCGGAATCACCGCGCTCCAGCTCCTGACAGATCAGCCCGTAGCTGACGCCATTCAATCCGGCGCAACCGTATTCTTCCGGCAGAGAGGAACCGAGCAGGCCCATGGCGGCGATTTCCGGAACCAGCTCTTTCGGGAAGCGACCCTGATCGAAGGCATCGCCAATGATCGGGATGACTTTTTCGTCAGTGAAACGGGCCACGGCGTCCTGAATCATGCATTCTTCTTCAGTGAGCATCGAGCGGATGTCGAACAGATCGGTCGGGGTCAGGGCCATGGGGGGGTTCCTCATCAAAATCAGACCGCTATTTTACCCCATATTCCCACCCTAAATTGTGCCAAAATGAGGCTATTCACTGCGTTTTCACGGAGTCCTGCATGCTGAAGTCCTTGATCGCCCCGATTGTTGCCTATTTCTCAAAGCTACGCTTTCCTACACTGTTCAAAATCTTCCTTGTTGTATTTGTGCTTGACTTGGTTTCACCGGATTTTCTATTACCTTTGATTCCATTCGATGAAATCCTACTGGGCCTTGGAACAGCGCTTCTGGCAAGCTGGAAAAAGCGCAAAGACCCGGAGCAGCCTGCGGAATGAACCTGATTGACAGCCATTGTCATCTGGATGTGGCTGATTTTGAAGGCGATCTGCCGGAAACCTTGGCCCGTGCGCAGCAGGCTGGCGTTGGCCGCTTCATCGTCCCGGCCATTTCCGAGGCCGGATGGCCGCACTTAGCCGAACTTGCTTCCAAGCACCGGGGCTTACACCCAGCCTACGGCCTGCATCCCATGTTTCTGGCCGAACACACCGATACCCATCTCGATGTCCTGCCCGACTGGCTGAAACGCCCGGAGTGCGTGGCTGTGGGTGAATGCGGCCTGGATTTTTTCGTACCCGGTCTGGATGGCAAGCGACAGGAAGTCATCTTCGTGGAGCATCTGCGTCTGGCGGCAATACATAACAAAGCACTCATCATTCATGCCCGCAAAGCTACGGAACAAGTCATTCAACTTTTGCGCCAACACGGTCCATTACGCGGCGTCATCCACAGCTATTCTGGCAGTCTGGAACAGGCGCGCCAATTAACGGCCATGGGCTTTATGCTGGGTATCGGCGGCCCCATCACTTATCCGCGTAGCACGCGTCTGCGCGCCATCGCGCAGGAAATCCCGCTGCAATTTCTGCTGCTGGAAACCGATTCGCCCGACCAGCCCATGGCCGGCGAACAGGGAAAACGCAACGAGCCGTCAAAATTGGTCCGTGTGGCCGAGGCCGTTGCCGAAATCCGCGGCATGTCGGTGGCTGAAGTGGCGGGGCAGACCGGGCTTAATGCCAAGCGCCTATTTGGACTTGCGGCCTAACAGCAATTCGATGGTTTTGGCGGCAGCAACAAATGCAAAAGCCCCTGTCACATGCGTGGCGGCACCCAGACCGTCGCCGCAGTCGAGCTTGAAACCACCCTCGGGATTGGTCGTCGGACGAATACCACAGACCGAGCCGTCGGCCTGCGGGTATTGAACGTTCTCGAGTGGATACACCGCCGGGATCAAGGCCAGCAGGGCATCCTGCTCGGTCCTTGCAAGGTCGCGGACGCGGATCTGAGTGGGATCGGTACGGCCACCTGCGGCACCGACCACGATCAGCTTCTGCTTGCGCCGACGGCACCAGGCAATCAGCTCGACCTTGACCCGGAAGGCATCACAGGCATCAATGACCAGATCGAACGGTCCCGCCAGCAATTCGGCCATGTTGGCCGGCGTCACGAATGTGGCAGCTGCGGTGATGTGAAGCTCAGGATTGATGGCCAGACAGCGTTCGCGCATCACATCGACCTTGTTGCGGCCGAAATGACCTTCCATCGCATGCAGCTGCCGATTGCTGTTGGACACGCAGATGTCATCGGCGTCGAACAGGGTCAGCCGGCCGATACCGGACCGGACCAGGGCCTCGACCAGCCAGGAGCCGACACCGCCGATGCCGATGACCGCGACATGGGCCGCGCCAAGACGCTGCAGTGCGCCTATTCCATACAGCCGTTCCACCCCGGCGAAGCGTTCATATTGGGTATTCATAGCGCTATTGTAATGCCTTCGCGCTTTCCTTTAGTATGGCGAAATCATTTCTCGGAGCATCCGGCATGAACAAACCCCTGCAATACCTGATTGTCCTGCTGGTCGGCCTGATCATGGGCGCGGTTTGTACCAGCATCGCCATCGAAGCACTGCGCAAGGGCAGTGAATTCTCGCGCGGCGTCATGGCCGTCCAGGCCGCGCACGCAATGGCCCTCAACAAGCTGGCCAAAGACAACCGCTGCAGCGCCCCGGATATCCAGAAAGAGCTGCTGCCGATGCGGATCATCGCCACAGATATAGAGCCGGCTTTCAAATCCCTGGCCGAACAAGACCAGCAATTCGTCCGCTATGCCGCCGATTTGCGTCGGGTACTGGACCTGCAGTTGGCAAAGGGCATCGACAACTGTGCCGACCTTGCGACCGGCATCAGCTCAATCAAACAAAGCTGCGATAATTGCCACCGGGATTACAAGTGATGACGGCAGAACTCCAGCAGATTCTCTACATCGTTTCAGCCGCACTGATCATCATCGGCCTGCTTGGGGTTTTCCTGCCGGTTCTGCCTGGCATCCCGTTGGCTTATGCCGGCATGATAGTGGCTGCATGGGCCGGCGGGTTCAAGGAAATTTCGATACTCGTGCTGATTCTGCTGGGACTATTGACCTTGGCTTCGGTCGCCATCGATTTTCTGGCGAGTGCGCTCGGTGCGAAACGCGCAGGCGCCAGCAAGATGGCCATACTCGGCGCAGGATTGGGCAGTCTTTTCGGTATGATTTTTTTCAGCCTGCCCGGCCTCATTCTCGGCCCGTTCGTGGGCGTCATGGCCGTGGAAACCGCCCAGGGCAAGAGCATGCGCGAAGCCGGCAAGATCGGATTCGCCACTTGGATTGGTA
>JBEAYK010000168.1:0-3559 GCA_041159305.1 Pseudomonadota bacterium | reverse complement strand
GGCAGGATGTCGTCCAGATCGGTGATCGGGTAGGCATCATCCACTTTCAGGCCATCGACCACGCCTTCCGGGCCCAGACGCGGGCCGTCCCAGGCTTCCTTTTCGGCATCGCGTTCGCGGCAAAACAGCAGACATTCGCCCTGACGGCGGCCGGGAACCAGCACCAACACCGCTTCGGGTTCGTTAAACCCGGTCAGATACCAGAAATCGGAATCCTGCCGGAACGGATAGGTGGTGTCTTTGCTGCGCAGACGTTCCTTGCCGGCCGGAATGATCAGAATGGCGCCGTCATCGGCCAAAGCCATCAGCCGGCGGCGGCGTTTGACGAACTCGGAAACGGCAATCATCAGTTCAGGCGCTGACGGGCGCGGCGATTGACCACGCGTTCGTTGTACAAAAGCACGGCCGCCACGCGGATGTATTCGCAGACTTCGATGAGCGCCTCTTCATCGGCATCGGAATCCTCGTAATTGAGGTCGGAGGCGGCAATTTTGGCCAGATCCTGCAAGGCCTCATCGGCCTCATCCGAAAGTGGCTGGGTCGGTGTGGGCACCACGCCGAAACCGCCGAGGAAGCCCTGGCACCAATCAACCATCGCTGGACCGCGCTCGGAGACCGGCTTGTCGTCATCGGGCAGCAGCAGATCGAACTCGAAATCCATGACATCGCCGGCCAGCTGTTCGCTGACGGCATCGAAGAACGCGGCAAGCACCGCATCCGATTCGGCCTGGCCATCCAATTCGGCATCGGTCAAGGCATAGGCCAGCCAGTTGCGCGGCGTCAGTTCGGCGCCGGCACACAGGCAACCGGACAGTGCCCCATGCAGTTCGGCGGCGGAGATCGGAATGCGCAGATCGCCGAGCGCAGACTGGATGGCATCGTAATCGGGCATGGTGGTGGTCATCCGGACGCTCCTTTTTCCGCCTAGTGTAGCAAACGGCGGCGCAGCGGCGCGGGCTTGTCGAATCCCCGAAACACTCCTACACTGACAACAGCAGTCAATACAAGAAAACCAATGGGAATCATGGATAAAGGGATCACGCCAGCGGCCGGAAACGGCAGTCATGCGCTTTCCGCAGACGCGGGACGGCGGCGCTGATGGGATTGTTGCTGCTCAGCATCGGCTTCACCTTGGTCCTGCTGGTCTTCGCCTGGCTGGTAAAACGCCGTGCCACGGTGATGCAGGACCAGATTGACGGCCAACGCCGTGATCTGGGTTTGGCCTTGCGCGGCACAGGCGAAGCCATCTGGATCTGGCATCTGGATACCCAGGAAATCACCCAGGTCGGTTTCGAGCCCTTGGTGGAAGGCGAATTTCCCAAACGCATCAACGCCATCGAATTCATCCAAGTGTTCATCCACCCGGAAGACGCCCCCGATTTCCAGCAGGCCATCGATGAACATCTGCGCGGCGACACCGCCGCATTCGATGTCAGTTACCGATTACGCCACTACCGCAAGGGCTGGATCTGGATCAACAGCCGTGGGCGGGTGGTCGAACATGGCCCGCACCGGCAACCGCTGCGTATCGCCGGTGCCAGCAAAGACATCAGTCACAGCCGCGATTCGGAAAGCGAAAGCCGGATTGCGCTCGAGGTCATGCGCAGCATGGCCGAGGCGGTGGCCGTGGTCGATCTGCATTTCCAGTTCGTTTCGATCAATCCGGCATTCTCCAAGATCACCGGCTACAGCCGCGACGAAATCATCGGCAAGGGCCGGCGCCTGCTCAATTCCGACCAGCATGATCCGCAATTCTACGAAGACGTCCACCGGCAACTGCAGGAAACCGGACACTGGTCGGGTGAACTCTGGCAGAAGCGCAAGGACGAAGGCGAGTTCCTCTCGCAGGTGGATGTCTCGGAAGTGCTTGATAGCCGTGGCCAGCGCAGCCACTTCGTGGCCGTCGTCAGCGACATCACCGATCGCAAACGTATCGAACAGGAACTCATCCAGCTCGCCAAGTACGATGCGCTGACCGGGCTGCCCAGCCGCGGCCTGCTGATTGAACGCCTGAGCAAGGCGATCATCAAGGCCCGCCGTAGCCAGGGCCGGGTCGCCGTGCTTTTCCTCGACCTCGACAACTTCAAGAACATCAACGATTCGCTTGGCCACACCGCTGGCGACCGACTGCTGGTGGTGGTGGCGCAGCGCCTGCTGGCGGCCACCCGTGATCTGGGGATGGTCGCCCGGCTGTCTGGCGACGAGTTCGTCATCATGGTGGAGGCACCGGAAAGTGACCGCCAGATTAGCGAGCTGGCTTCGCGGATTCTAGCGCAGTTCAGCAACCCCATCCTGCTGAGTGAGAACCATGCCGCCAACCTGACCGGCTCGATCGGCGTCAGCGTGTTCCCGGATCATGCCCAAACCCCTTCCGATCTGCTGAAGTTCGCCGATATCGCGATGTACCAGGCCAAAACCGAAGGCCGCAATACCGTCCAGTACTTCAGCGAGGAAATGGATGCCAAGTCGCGGCACCGCGCGCAGCTGCTCGGCGCACTCAAGATGGCACTGATCCGCGACGAGTTCCAATTGCATTTCCAGCCGCGCCTGAGTCTGGAAACCGGCAACATCACCAGCGTCGAAGCGCTGCTGCGCTGGAACAGCGCCGAGATGGGCAGTATCGGCCCGGATGTGTTCATTCCGCTGGCTGAAGAGTCCGGGCAAATCATCGAAATCGGCGAATGGGTACTGAAGGAAGCCATCAGTACGCTATCGCGTTGGCATGGCTTCGGTCTCAACCACCTGAGCATGTCAATCAATGTCTCGGCACTGCAGCTGCTGCGTTCGAAACTGGCCGGACAGATCAGCATCCTGATCGAAAAATACGCCATTCCCGAATACTGCATCGAGCTGGAAATCACCGAATCGATGGTGCTCAGCCAGAACAGCCAACCGCTGTCGAATCTCTGGGCGTTGAAGGACCTCGGTGTGACCCTGTCCCTGGATGACTTCGGAACCGGCTACTCCTCGCTGTCCTATCTGAAACAGCTGCCAATCGACACCCTGAAAATCGACAAGAGTTTCATCCGTGAAATCGGCCCGAACGCCAACGACAACACGCTGGTGGAAACCATCATCGCACTCGGGCATTCGCTCGGCATGGTGATGATTGCCGAAGGCGTTGAAAGCGAAGAACACCTGCAGATGCTCAAGCAGTTCGGCTGCGACGAGATCCAGGGCTATTGGTTGTCGCGCCCTCTCCCGGGCGAACAATGTCTGGCCTTCATCCAGGAGCACGAGCAGCGGCGACGGACCCTGTCGACCCCTGCGGCTTGACGCCGCCGTCAATGCCCACTAGGGTATGGGGATGAGTTTATTCCCCGACCACGCCCAGCAGATCCAGGATTTGGCCCAGCGCCTCGACCGCCTGCTGGAAGCGACTGCCCGCCTGGCCGCCGAAAACACCGGGCTGAAACAGCAACTCGAGCAACTGACCAACGAACGCAATGCCCTGCAGGGCAAGACCGAACTGGTCCGTCACCGCGTTGAAAGCATGCTCGGCCGCCTCAACGACATGGAGCGCAGCGATGACCGGTAATATCGTGACCATCAAGGTACT
>JBEAYK010000167.1:0-3560 GCA_041159305.1 Pseudomonadota bacterium | reverse complement strand
GCATCGCCGAGTCGCTCGGCATCGGCGGGCGCTGGGCCTACTACGATAAAAGCGGTGCACTGCGCGACATGGTGCAGAACCACATGTTGCAACTGATTTCGCTGATCGCCATGGAGCCGCCGGTGAACGGCAGCTCCGAAGCCATCCGCAATGAAAAGATCAAGGTGTTGCAGGCACTGCATCCGATTAACGAGGCCAATTTTGCCGATCGCGTGATTTTCGGCCAGTACACCGCCTCAGCCGACGGCAGCATGCCCGGCTACAACGAGGAGGCCGACGCCGCCGAAGCCAGCGATACCGAGACCTTCGTGGCCATCAAGGCGCATGTCGACAACTGGCGTTGGAAGGGGGTGCCGTTCTACCTGAAAACCGGCAAGCGGCTGGCGTCCAAACATACCGAAGTGATCATCACCTTCAAGGAAGTGCCACAGTATCTGTTCGGCCAGAAACCGGACACCGATCTGTGCAACCGGCTGGTCATCCAGATGCAGCCGGATGAGTCGATCACGCTGGAAATCTTCAACAAGACCCCGGACGTGCACGAGTTCGTGCTGAAGCCGGTCGCGCTGAACCTGGAAATCAACGAGGCCGGCAACGGCAAGGTGCGCCACATCGCCTACGAACGTCTCATCCGCGATGCCATCAAGGGTGATCGCACCTTGTTCGTGCGCCGTGATGAGCTCGAACAGGCCTGGGCCTGGATTGATCAGATCCATGCCGCCCGCAAGGCCGCGCAGGCGCCGCTGCTGCATTATCCAGCCGGCTGCCACGGGCCGGATTTCGAATGAAGCCGAGCACTCAGCTACAGGGTCCGCGTTGGCATGTGCAGGCCGATGCCGCCGCCATGGCCGTTGCGCTGTCGCAGCATCTGCAGCAGCTCAGCCATGCTGCCATCGCCGATCACGGCAGTGTCCGTATCGGTCTGGCCGGCGGCAGCACGCCGATGGCGGCCTATGCCGATTTTTCCGCTGCTATGTTGCCGTGGTCGCAAGTGCGTTTGGCCTTGATCGATGAACGCTGTGTGCCATTGAGTGATGCCCAGAGCAATGAGCGCGCCATCGCGGCTGCGTTCGCCGGCGTGCGTGCACAACTGGGCGCTTGGCAGGGCTTGTATACCGAAACCGCCGATCCGGCTGCGGCGGCGGATGCCGCCATCCGTGATTTCGGATTGCCGCTGGACATCACCGTAATCGGCATGGGTGCCGATGGCCACATCGCGTCGCTGTTCGTGGAGAGCGCCGATTACGACGCGGCCATGGATGCCGCTGCCAAGCGTGCCGTATTGCCGATTCGGTTCAGTGCTGACGAGGGCAAAACCGACCGCCTCAGCTTCACGCTGCCGGCCTTGCTGCAGACGCGGCGCGTGCTGTTCTGCATCAGCGGCGCCGACAAGCGCGATGTGCTGGAGCGCAGCCTCGATGGCCGCGCGCCGCAGTACGCCGTCGCCCGCTTTCTGGCCGGATACGATGGTCCGGTCGACATTTTCTGGAGTCCCGCATGAGCATCCATCCGGTCATCGCGCAGGTCACCGCGCGCATCGAACAGCGCAGCCGCGATCTGCGTGCCGATTACACCGCACGCATGCAGGCGCAGAAGCGCAGCACGCCGGCGCGCGGACGCCTGTCGTGCTCGAACCTCGCGCACGTGATGGCGGCCAGCGGCGATGACAAGCCGGCGCTCGGTTTCGGCGGTTATCCGAACATCGGCATCGTCACCGCCTACAACGACATGCTGTCGGCGCACCAACCCTATGAAAGCTATCCGCCGAAGATCCGTGACTGGGCGCGTGCGTGCAAGGCCACGGCGCAGGTTGCCGGTGGCGTGCCAGCCATGTGCGACGGCGTCACCCAAGGCCAACCCGGCATGGAGCTGTCCCTGTTCAGCCGTGATGTGATCGCGCTGGCCACCGCCGTGGCGTTCAGCCACGACGCTTTTGATGCCGGGCTGATGCTCGGTGTGTGCGACAAGATCGTGCCCGGCCTGTTCATGGGCGCTGCCGCCTTCGGTCATTTGCCAATCGTGTTCGTACCGGCCGGACCGATGCCCTCGGGTGTGGCCAACGCCGAGAAAGCGAAAGTGCGTCAACGTTATGCCGATGGGCTGGCCTCGCGTGAGGAACTGTTGGCAGTCGAAGCCGGTTCCTATCACGCGCCCGGCACCTGCACCTTCTACGGCACCGCCAATTCCAATCAGCTGCTGATGGAAATGATGGGCCTGCATATTCCCGGCAGCGCATTCGTGCCGCCGAGTACCGGCCTTCGCGAGGTCCTTACCGAATTCGCCGTGCAAACGGCCGCCGCCCACAGCGCGCTCGGCGAGGCGTATCTGCCCTTCCATGAAGTCATCGATGCGCGCTCGCTGGTCAACGGCGTGGTCGGACTGATGGCCACCGGCGGCTCCACCAACCTGATGATTCATATTCTGGCCATGGCCCGTGCGGTCGGTTATGTGATGACGCTGGACGATCTGTCTGAAATATCCGCCGCCACGCCGCTGCTGGCACGCATCTATCCGAACGGGGCCGCCGACGTCAATCAATTCCATGCGGCCGGCGGTATGGCCTTCGTCATCCGCGAACTGCTGTCGGCCGGATTGCTGCATGCCGATGCCCGCAGCGTCATCGGCCAGCCGATCAGTGCCTACGCGCAGGAGCCGGTGCTGTCGCACGGTCATCTGCATTGGCAGGACCCGCCGGCACAATCCGGCGACGACAGCATCCTGCGGCCGGCATCCAATCCGTTTTCGGCTCAGGGCGGCCTGTGCAAACTGGGCGGTAATCTCGGTCAGGCGGTCATTAAAATTTCCGCGCTCGATGAATCCAAGTGGACGGTGACCGCGCCGGCACGGGTGTTCGACAGTCAGTCGGCAATGGCGCGTGCCCATAAAGCCGGCGAACTGACCGGTGATCTGGTGGCGGTCGTGCGTTATCAGGGCGCGCGTGCCAACGGCATGCCGGAACTGCATCAACTCATGCCCTTGCTGGCGAATCTGCAGGACAAAGGCCACAAGGTGGCATTGGTCACCGACGGCCGACTGTCCGGCGCGTCGGGCAAGGTGCCGGCCGCCATCCACCTCAGCCCTTCCGCCGATGACGGCGGACTGATTGCGAAAATACGCGATGGCGATATGATCCGCATCGATGCCGTGACCGGCGAACTGCAATTGTTGGTCGACAGTGATGAGCTGGACAAGCGTCCGGCCGCCGCCTGCACCGAATCCGGTCATCAGCATGGCCTTGGCCGTGAATACTTCCAGCTGTTCCGCGATCACGTTTCAAGCACCGAGACCGGCGCCAGCATTTTGTTCGGAGAAAAACCATGAGTGAGGCCATCCGGCGTTTCTTCGGCAATCCGGTGATTCCGGTGGTGGTCATTGATGACGCCGCGCAGGCCGTGCCTTTGGCGGAAACCCTGCTCGATGCCGGCATCAGTGCCATCGAAATCACCCTGCGTACGCCGCAGGCGCTGGCGGCGATGGAAGCCATCGCCAAACAGGTTCCGGCCATGCAATTGACCGCCGGCACCGCCTTGAACCGCCATCATCTGCAACAGGTCAAGGAC
>JBEAYK010000166.1:0-3563 GCA_041159305.1 Pseudomonadota bacterium | reverse complement strand
CGACTCAACGATGGCGTATCCCTTGGATCCAGCCACGGCGGCATCCCGGAGATCCTCAGCGGTCCGTATGGCTTTACTGTCGAGTCCGGATTCCGCAGATACGGTCAGAGCGGCGCATGTGAGCAGGATCGCGTGCAGGTAAGGGCGCACTTCAGGCTCCCGGCTTTTTAAGGGCATCACGGATTTCAGTCAGAAGTTTGACTTCATCGCTGGGCTCAACGGGCGCCGGCGCTTCCGGCTGCTCCTGACGGCGGATGCGGTTGATGGCTTTGATGGCCAGGAAAATCACCAGTGCGATGATGGTAAAGTCGACGATGGTTTGGATGAAGGCGCCGTAATTGAGCAGGACGGCCGGCATGGTCTCCTTGCCATCCGCGCCCAGCGCGGCAGGCCGCAATACGACCGAGAGGCTCTTGAAGTCAGCGCTACCGATGAGGTAAGACACCGAAGGCATGATCAGGTCATTGACCATCGACGTGACGATTTTTCCGAATGCGCCGCCGATGACCACGCCGACCGCAAGATCGATGACATTGCCGCGCAGCGCGAATTCCTTGAATTCCGAAAGTATGCTCATGATGCGTTTCTCCAGTAGATGTTCAAATGATAGTGCCGTGCAGTTCCGTCACGCCATGCAGTTCGGCATGGAAATGGTCGCCTTTCTGCAATGCCGCTACGCCGGAGGGTGTGCCCATAAAGACAAGGTCGCCGGGGCGCAGGATATAAAGTTCGGAAAGTGCCAGCAAGACGTCGGTGACTGAAAAAATCATGTCTCCCAGACAGGCCTTCTGCCGGAGTGTGCCGTTGACGTGCAGGCTCAGCTGCGTATCCGCATCGATCACGGCCTGTGCCGCCGGAATGATGTCGCTGATCGGCGCCGAGGCGTCGAAGCCTTTGGACGTGTCCCAGGGCAGGCGTTTTTCCTTGGCGGCGGCCTGCAGATCGCGGCGCGTCAGGTCCAATCCAACGGCATGGCCGAACACGGCCTGGATGGCGTTTGCGGCAGTCCAGTGATCGGGAACTGCTGGGCCGAGCGCGACCACGAGTTCAACCTCGTGATGCAGGTCATTGGTGACGCCGGGGTAGGGGATGTGCGGATTTTGAATGACGGCGTCGGCCGGTTTCATGAAAAAAACGGGCTGGCCTTTCGGCGGCTCCGCGCCCATTTCCCGCGCGTGCTCGGCGAAGTTCCTTCCGACGCAGTAAATGCGGTGAACCGGAAAGCGCTGCGTGCTGCCGGCGATGCCGATGCTGGCTTGATCCGGCGGCGGGAATGCGTAGTCCGTCATGAGGGCTTCCTGAAAAGCCCAGTTTAACGGGATTGTCGGATTATTTACAGTTAGCGCGACAGGCTGATCGGTGATTTTTCGACTACGGTGTATTCGCCATCCAGGATATCGGCGCGGGAAGGTGCAGCGGTGGCTTTTTTACCCAGACGCTTGAGCAGGAACGAGGCAATCAGCATGAATACGCCCATGAAAATGGCGAAAACGCAGACGCCGAACAGGAAGAACAGGCCGAGCACGGAGAATACGGCCTTCAGTACCGGATTACGGGGCTTGTTGGGGCGGGCCAGCAAAAGACGATGGAAGATACTGCGCATGGATGTGCTATAAAACTCAGGGAATCGACAGTATGCCGAGGCAGGGATTGGAAAGTGTAAATTGTTCGTTAATAGCAATCCCGGTTCTTGAAAATGAGACGCCGGTCACAATAAACCCATTGATTCGCGGTGAATCCACGCCTTTGATCGTGATCCGCTGTGGCGATACGGTTCAGGTTTATGCCAATCGCTGCCCGCATCAGGGCCGGCGTCTGGATTACGCCCCGGACCGCTTTCTGATCAAGGATGCGACTCTGGTCTGTGCCGCACACGGTGCAGTATTCGGCATGGCCGATGGCCTCTGTTTGCAAGGACCATGTCGTGGCGAGTCGCTGATGCCTTACGCCTGCCAGTGGCAGGACGGCGTGTTGCGCATCGAGTGGCCAGCCCAAGACTGACTAGAAAAGCAGATTGACGCCGATGACCGATACCGCCAGGTACAGGAAAGTAATCGGTAATCCATTGCGCCAGAGGTCGCGCGTTGTGTATCCGGCAGGCCCGGCAATCATCGAGACCACCGGATTGGAGTGGCTGATGAAGTTATTGGACGCGCACAGGGCCGCCAGGAAGGCATAGGCCATCGGATTGCCATCGGCGGCCAATGCGATGTTGATGGCCATCGGTACCATGACCACCGTCGCGCCGACATTGCCGATGACCAAAGCCAGGCAGGTAGTGAAAATCGCCAGCGTCGTCTGGATCAGCCAATCCGGCACCCCGGCGCCCAAGCGCTCGATAGTGTGTTGGGCCAGCCAGTTGGCGGCGCCGGTGGAATCCATGGCGATACCGAGGGGGATCAGGCAGGCCATGGTGAATACCGTTTTCCAGCTGATCGACGCGTAGGCTTCCTCCATATCAAGCACGCCGGTAATGACCATGAGCACGGCGCCTGCCATCAGGGCGATCGGCAATGGCACCAGCGTGCTCAATGCCAGCAGCATGCTGCCGGTGAAAATACCCAGAGCCACGCGCAGTTTGTGCGGCCGCTGTTCCTGCTTCGGATAATCGGTGATGACCACGAAATCCTTATTGGCATTGGCCTGGGCCAGGTCGTTCCAGTTGGAATGGAATACCAGAATGTCGCCGGCGCGGATCGGCAGATTGCGGATGTTGCGGCGCAGGACTTTTTTATCGCGGTTGATGGCGAGCAGGCTGATGCCATAACGTTTACGAAGACGCAGCTCGGCCTGCGCCTTGCCGATGAACGGCGAATTGCTGGGAATGACCGCCTCGGAAATACCGGACTGGGATGGGTTGAACAGGTCACCGAGCACACGCAGGCGCTGGGAGAATTTCAGCTGCTTGCTTTTGGCGTAGGCGCTGACCATTTCCGGCGTGCCCATCACGCCGATGACGCTGCCGGCGGTCAAGCGCTCGTCGGCCGGTGGCGCCATGCGTGATTCGGTGCCGCTGTGCAACGCAAGGTAAAGCGGTGCGCCGATCTCTGCTTCGGCATCGCCGATGCTCATGCCGACCAGAGGGCTTTCGGGCGTGAGCACGAGTTCATGCACATCGCCTTCGATGCCATAAGCTTTCGCGAAGTAATGTTCCGGCGTGTTGGGATTGACGTTGCTGCCGGTTTCCGGAAGAAATCCGAGGTGCTTGCGGAAGCGGAAGTAGAGCAGGCCCAGACCGAGCAATACCAGACCGATCGGCAATGGCCGGAACATCGGCAGGTCTTCCAATGTCGCGACACCCGACGGAAGATTCTGGTTGGCCGAGCGCAACAGATCATTCAGCAGCATCAGTGGGGAGTTGCCGATCATGGTCAGCTGCGCGCCGAGAATGATGCAGGCGGCGATCGGAAGCAGCAACTGTCCCAGTCCCATCCCGGTCCGGCTGGACAGGCGAGCTGCGACGGGAAGAAACAGCGAGGTGACCGCCGGATTCTGCATGAATCCGGACATGCCGCCTGCAGCGGCCGAGGTTATCAGAACCAGCCGTTGCTCTTGGCCATTGG
>JBEAYK010000165.1:0-3843 GCA_041159305.1 Pseudomonadota bacterium | reverse complement strand
TCATCCTACGCAGCGAGCTTGAACGTGCCATCGCAAACATCAAAGCCCAGTATGCCAAGCAGGCTGGCCAACTGCCGCCCGATAACGTCCTGGAACGCCAGGTGCTTGAGCGCCTGATTTTGCAACGTCTGCAGATCAACCGGGCCAAGGATATCGGTATCCGCGTCTCCGATGGCGAACTCAACCAGGTCATCCAGAACGTCGCCGGCTCCAATAAAATGACCCAGGAGCAGTTCGCACAGCGTCTTCAACAGGAAGGCATCGCATTCGAGGACTACCGCAACAATCTCAGTGATGAACTTCTGCAACAGCGGCTTCGCCAGAGTTATGTTCAAAGCCGGGTTCAGGTCTCCGATTCGGAAGTGGATCAATATGTTTCAAGCCAAAAGGCGGCCGGCCCGGAAATTCTGCTGGCCAATCTCCTGGTGGCGCTACCGGAAAACCCCAGCCCCGACCAGGTGGCTACCGCCAAGCGCAAAATCGATGGGATCCGCGAACTGATCGCCACCGGCAAGATGGATTTCAAAGCCGCTGCCATCCGTTACTCGGATGCTCAAAACGCCCTAGAGGGCGGCATTATCGGTTGGCGGACCTTCGACTCGATTCCGCCGCAATTCACCGCGATGATTTCGGAAATGAAAGCCGGTGACATATCACAGCCCGTGCGTGGCCCCAGCGGCTACCAGCTGATTCAGCTGGCCGAAACCCGTGATGCCTCCCAGGTCAAGCAGGTTGAAGAATACCGCGCCCAGGCCATTCTGATCGATCCGGTTCGCGTGGGCGGCAACGAAGTTGCGCGCCAGAAAGCGGAAGAAATGCTGTCCCGGATCAGCAAGGGTGAAGACATGGGCAAGCTGGCCAAGGAATTTTCCAGCCCCGATCTCAATGCCGAGAGCGGCGGTGTTCTCGACTGGTTTACCCAAAACCAGTGGGGAACCCAAATCGGCGCGCAAATCGTCATGCTGAAAGACGGTGAACTGTCGCCGGTCATCCAGACCGATGCCGGCTTCCTGGTGATGAAGCGTCTGGGCAAGCGCTCATCGGACGCCAATGCCGAAAACAAACGCCGCGAGGCCCGCGAAGCCATTGGTCAACGCAAGGCCGAGGAAGAATACGAACGCTTCCTGCGCCAGTTGCGTGCCGAAGCCTTCGTCGAGTCGCGCCTCGCCCCGATCTAATGGCCGTCCGGCCGCATCTGGCACTGGTTCCCGGTGAACCTGGCGGCATTGGTCCGGAACTGTGTGTCCGGATTGCACAACGTGACCACGGCTGCCGTCTGACTGTTCTGGCCGATCCGGAGCACCTGCTTGCCGCGGCCCGGGCACTTGATCTTCCGTTACGTTGCAAGTCGGCCAGTGAGGAGTGCATTGCCGGAGAACTCGCCGTTCTGCCCTTCCCTGCACCGATGCCGATGCGCCCAGGGCATCTTGAGCCGCTCAATTCGGCACAGGTCATCGCTGCGTTGCAACGCGCCGGCCAAGGATGCCTTGAGGGCGAATTCGACGGCATGGTCACAGGACCGGTCCACAAGGCCGCAGTCAATGCCGCCGGTATCGCCTATGTCGGCACCACCGAACTGTTGGCCGAACAGGCCGGGGTTCCGGTCGTGATGATGCTGGCTACGGAATCCCTCCGCGTTGCGCTGGTCACAACGCATCTGCCTCTACGGGAAGTGCCTGACGCCATCACGCCCGCGCTGCTTGAACGGACCTTGCGTATTACCCACGACGACCTGCGCCGACGCTTCGGTCTGGCGCAACCCCGTCTGGTCGTGCTCGGCTTGAATCCGCATGCTGGGGAAGACGGCGTGCTCGGACGTGAAGAAATCGACATCATGATTCCGGTGATGGAAAAACTCCGGGCCGAGGGCTTCCATCTTCAGGGTCCGCTGCCGGCCGACACCGCTTTTCTGCCCGCGCGCCTGGCCCAATGCGACGCCATCGTCGCCATGTACCACGACCAAGGACTGCCCGTGCTCAAATTCTCCGGTTTCGAGAATGCCATCAATACCACCCTTGGCCTGCCCTATCCGCGCGTGGCCGTCGATCACGGCACGGCATTGGATCTGGCCGGCACCGGCCTTGCCAGCGAAGAAAGCCTCTGGCAGGCCATCGGCCTATGCAGAAAACTGGCGATTCAAGGAAGTGCGGCATGAGCCATTTCAAAGCACCGCCGAAAAAAAATCTCGGGCAGCACTTTTTGACCGACCGCAGCGTCATCGAACACATCGTGCATTCGGTTGATCCGAAACCCGGTGACGTGCTGGTGGAAATCGGGCCAGGCCAGGGCGCCATCACTTTCCCCTTGCTGAAAAAACACGGCAGCCTGACCGTGATTGAATTCGACCGCGACCTGATTACCCCGTTGAGCGAGGCCGCACACGGCATCGGTGAATTGACGATCGTGCACAAAGACGTGTTGCAGGTCGATTTCGGCAAACTGGCCGGCGAAAACCACATCCGCCTGGTCGGCAATCTACCCTACAACATCTCGACCCCGATCCTGTTCCATGTCCTCGAGCATTGCTCGCATGTCCGTGACATGCATTTCATGCTGCAGAAGGAAGTGGTCGACCGCATGGCGGCTGAGCCGGGCAGCAAGGTCTATGGACGGCTGAGCGTGATGCTGCAGGCGGTTTGCGAAGTGATACCGCTGTTCGATGTTCCCCCCCAGAGTTTCAATCCGCCGCCGAAAGTCGATTCGGCCGTAGTCCGGCTGATCCCCCGCGACCCGGCCCAGGTCGGCATCCGTGATGCGGAAATGTTCGCAGCCGTCGTGCGCGATGCCTTTGGCCAGCGCCGGAAAACCCTGCGCAACGCGTTGTCGCGTCTATGCACGGGCGAGCAATTGCAGGCGGCGGGAATCAAGCCGGAAACCCGCGCCGAACAGCTGCCGGTGGCCTCTTTCGTGCATTTGGCCAATTTTCTGTCCGACGCGCCGGCCTGAGTGCCGCGCCAGCCTATTCAGGCTTCCGTGTCACACCGGCGCTATAATGACCTGGACTGAAAAATTCGGATTACCCACTCAATGACAACCTATGCCATTGGTGACTTGCAGGGCTGTTACGACGTATTGGCCCGGCTGCTGGACCATATCAAATTCGACCCAAGCCAGGATCATCTCTGGTTCTGCGGCGATTTGGTCAACCGCGGCGGGCAATCACTGGAAACGCTCAAGCTAGTGCACTCCCTGCGCGAACGCAGCACGGTCGTGCTCGGCAACCACGACATGTCGTTGTTGGCGATTGCACAGCGCAGTGAAGCCGACCAGAACAAGGTCAATCCCGATCTGCACCGGGTGCTGTTTGCAGAAGAGCGCGATGCGCTGATCGGGTGGCTGACCCAGCAGAAACTGTTCCATGTCGACCGCACGCTCGGTTTCGCCATGGTGCATGCCGGACTTTCACCGAAATGGACGTGATCAGGCGGCACGGCATCTGAAAGCGATGTACGGCAACCAGCCGAACTGGTCGCCGAAATTGAACGGCACCGACCGCTTCCGTGCCATCGTCAATATTTTCACCCGCATGCGCTACTGCACGCCGAATGGTCGTATCGGCTTCGAGGAAAAAGGCAAGCCAGGCACACAGCAACCCGGCTTCTATCCGTGGTTCTCGACTCCGGGCCATGCCGAGCGTGAACTGCCGATTGTCTGCGGCCACTGGTCAACACTCGGGCTATTCATGGGTCTGGGCATTTATGCCATCGACACTGGGGCGGTGTGGGGTGGCACGCTGACAGCACTGGAGCTCGGACCGGCACTTCGCATCCATCAGGTTCCAGGACGCAGCGACGGGTTCAGCAAAAACCGCGACTGAGACTCAGAGCGGACTCAGGCGGAAGT
>JBEAYK010000015.1:0-14010 GCA_041159305.1 Pseudomonadota bacterium | reverse complement strand
GACCTGCATGGCCGGGGCATTATCGTAGCGGTCTGCAGCAATCACCTGCACCCCGAAACGCTGCAGTTCGATGGCGACTTCCTTGCCAAGTTCACCGGAGCCCAGAAGCAGGACACGGAAGGCATTTTTCGCTTCAGGAGTACCAAAAACGGGCGGAGAATGGGGCATGGCAATTGTCTGCAGATGGCGGTTTATGCCATTATACCTCTGATGAAAAGCAACGTTCTTTTGAAACCACGCAGCCTATTCCTCGGACTTTTTTCCGTCGGTTATCTGTTTTTGTCGGCCTGCCAGGCCACTTCTGAAGCCACGGTTCCGCGCTGGTCCGAGCCGGTGTTTGCCGGCATACCGGATGCCAGTAAACTGTCCGAACTGTCAGGACTGACCCGTTCCAACCATGCCGAGGGCGTGTATTGGGCCATCAATGACGGCGATAATCCGGCCGAAATCATCGCCATCGACGCCAATGCGCGGACACTGGGGACGTTCAGCACGGAGGGCGTCCGCAACATCGACTGGGAAGACATCACCAATTACACGCTGTCCGGCAAGCACTACCTCGCCATCGCGGATACCGGCGACAACGGTGGCGTGCGCGATGAACTCTACATTCATATCTTCGAAGAACCCGCTGATGCTAAACGCAGCGGGCAGATAAATCCGATCAAAAGCATTCGCTTTCTTTGGCCAGACGGGGCGCGCGATGCGGAGTCACTTTTCGCTTCCGCGAAAAACAGAAGCTTTTATCTGATATCCAAGAAACGCGTACCTGCGGAACTGTTCGCACTCCCGTTCGATGCCGCCGACGGCACCAAACCCGTTTTGGTCGCTACGCTCGAAGGCATCGCCCAACCTGATGCTGAAACCATGAACAAAAAAGGCGATTACGGCCGCTATCGGGCACAAATCACCGCCGCCGACCTCAGTCCGGACAACCGCACCATTGCTGTGCTGAATTACCAGCAAATCAACTTCTTTCCGATGCCGAAGAAATCCAAGATGGTTCTGAAACCGGCATCCACCCTCACCCTGCCCTGGTTGCCTCAGGCTGAAGGAGTCGCATTTTCACGGGACGGCAAACAGCTTTATGTCGGCAGCGAACAGTCTCCGACGCCGGTCATCCGTTACGACCTCCTGCAACCCTGAATTTCATCATTTCGGGGTTCAACAAATCCAGCGGCCTTGCCGCTTTTTTTGTATCTACATGATTTATATATGTTTAATTTTTTTGACATTTTAATTTAATTTGATATCATTTACATATCAACCAAGGGGCCTCACATGAAAGAAAACAATCTGAAATCACTTAACGGCATCACATTCCTTATCGTCAGCCTGTTGGCCAGCGCACTCAGTGCCTATGGATTTTTCATCGGTGCCCAGGCGCATGACCCCGTCATTGCCTTCGGGGCCTTATTGAGCCTGATCGTCTTCACTTTCCTGCTGGTCGGCCTTTACATGGTCGAACCGAACCAGGCTGCCGTACTCAGTCTGTTCGGCAAGTACGTGGGAACCGTGAAGGAGCAAGGCCTGCGCTGGAACAATCCCTTTTACAGCAAGAAGAAGATCTCGCTGCGCACACGCAACTTTGAATCGGGCAAGCTGAAGGTCAACGATCTGGAAGGCAGCCCGATTGAAATCGCGGCCGTCGTAGTCTGGAGTGTCGTCGATTCGGCAGAAGCGGAATTCAATGTCGACGATTACGAAAGCTTCGTGCACATCCAGTCCGAAGCCGCCCTGCGTGCCATGGCCACCTCGTATCCCTACGACCAGCATGAAGAGGGCAAGATTTCCCTGCGCAGCCATGCCGGCGAAATCGCCAAACACCTGACCGAGGAAATCCAGGAGCGTCTGGCCGAGGCCGGCGTGCGCGTCATCGAAGCACGCATCAGCCACCTGGCCTATGCCCCGGAAATCGCCCAGGCCATGCTGCAACGCCAGCAGGCCAGCGCCATCATCGCCGCCCGCACACGCATCGTCGAAGGTGCGGTCAGCATGGTCGAAATGGCCCTGAGCGAGCTTTCGAAACGCAATGTCGTCGACCTCGACCCGGAACGCCGTGCGGCCATGGTCAGCGCCGGGCAGCCATGGTCAGCAATCTTCTGGTCGTACTGTGCGGCGAGCGCGGCACCCAGCCGATCGTCAACACCGGCTCGATTTACTGACCGCTTGCGATGACCGCAAAAAAGGCCTTTCCGCTGCGCATCAATGCCCGGGTGCTGGAAGCCGTCCAGCACTGGGCCGATGACGATCTGCGCTCACTGAATGCGCAGATCGAGTATGTGTTGCGCGAGGCACTACGCAAGGCCGACCGCCTTCCAGCAGCAAGAATCGACGAGGACGACCGCAATGAACGATAACCGCAAGAGTTTCACCCTTTCACCCATCGGCGCGTCAGCCAAGTGGTTCTTTGCCGTATTGACGCTGCTTCCGATCCTGATCGTCGCTTTCATCTGGTGGGGCAATCCCGGTGAATTCAGCGAGATGCCGCTCTGGCTACTGGGACTGCTGCTCGGCATCGGCCCCGCAATTCTGATTGCCGCCGCTATGGGCGTCAGGAATCCCCAAGCCAAACTGGGCAAGGATGGACTGTCGATTAAGGTCAGCTTCATCGATAAGCAATGGGCAATCAGTACCATCGATCGCGCCAATGCAGCACTGGTCAATCTGGAATCCCGGCAGGAGCTGCGGCCGAAATGGAAACTGTGGGGGGCGGCTATGCCCGGTCTGAGCTCGGGCCTGTTTAAACTCTACGATGGCCGTAAAGCGCACGTCTACATCACCGACCGCAGCAAAGTCGTCTATCTGCCTACCCAAAGCGGTCCGGTTTTATTAAGCTTGGAGCGACCGAGGGAATTCCTCGACACTTTGCAGGCCCTGTAATGCTGATTCCCGCGGAATACCGCCTAATCAATGGCAGCTGGCTGGATGTGGTGCCTGCCTGCCTGTACCGTGCCCGCGCCAACAATCATGCACGGCAGCTGGCCCGCGCGGATTGGCTGATCCGCGACCGCAGCAGCGGTAGCTATATCGCAACCATGCAGGCCTCACGGGTGCACTTCCTGAACCGCAGCCCTGCCCCGCAGCAGCGGCTCGACGCCATTGGCGAGTTGTTGGCTGCTGCCGACGGCAGCATCACCCATCTTCCGCTTTCCGATCTGGCACCATTGCATGCGGAACTGGATCTCGATGCCGATGCTTACAGCCAGCAGTGCGGCCTATCCGCAGTGCCCGAGCCGGTGCAACTTGAATACGCGGGCCGTGATTGTTTCCGACGGCCCTTGTGGCTGATCTACGATGCCGCCAAGGCCTGGGGCCGTATGCAGACTGCTGCCGCGGCCGATGACGTCCGGCTGCAGGCCATTTCCGGCTACCGGAGCGTGCATTACCAGATGGGTATTTTTCGGCGCAAAAGCGCCCGCGGCATTCCCCTGCATGACATTCTTGCCGTAAATGCGGCCCCGGGATTCAGTGAACATCACAGCGGACGCGCCATCGATATCGGCACGCCGGGAGAACCTGCCGCGCAGGAATGCTTCGAGAACACACCGGCATTCTCCTGGTTAAACCGCAACGCGGCGGCATTCGGGTTCAGGATGAGCTATCCACGCGGCAACGCACATGGCATCAGCTATGAGCCCTGGCATTGGTTCTGGATCGGCAACAATCAGTCCTGAGAGCGTTTTACGGCTTCTTTGCGGAAGTCGGCGATGCGCCAAAGATAGAAGCTGGCTAATGTCCGATAAGGCGCCCAGGCCTCGCCGCGCAATGCAAGTACTCTAGGGTGCGGCATTTCCGGCAATCCATCCAACAGCATGGCGCCCTGACGCACACCCAGATCGTCCACGGGCAGAATATCCGGCCGGCCAAGCCGGAACATGAGCATCATCTCGACCGTCCAGCGTCCGATCCCTCGGGTCGGAACCAGCGCCGCAATAATGGCTTCGTTGTCGAGATACTGCAGACTGCGCGAATCCGGAATTTCGCCCGCCTTTTCCCGTCGGGCCAGATCCCGCAATGCCAGCGCCTTATTGCCGGAAACGCCGCAAGCGCGCAGCTGCGCATCACTGAGACGCGCAAGATTCCGGTGGTGGAAGCGAGGTTCAGGCATGGCCTGCTCGACCCTGCCGACGATGGTGGCTGCCGCCTTGCCGCTGAGCTGCTGATAGAGAATCGCACGGGCCAGAGCGTCGGCGACATCAAACGGCTTTCTCCATCCCGGCGAATGATCGATGGGACCGATCGCCTTCACCCACGGCTTGAATGCAGGATCTGCCTTGAGCAGCGCGCGGCTGGCGGCAGCGGCGTCGAATCCGCGTTTATGCCGAGGCATGTCCTGGAACCCGGGCGTAATCCTTGAACATCCTTCTGCGGATTGCGATGATACCGGCAATTAGCAGGAGTAGTACCGGCAGACCGAAGATGTTCAGAAGCTTGATGCGCTGCCCCAGATTTTCGACATCTTCGTTCAATTCACGCTGGATGCGGCGGAGTTGCTTGCGGAGGTTGATCTTCTTGGCATCGAGACCGGCACGGCGCGGGTTCTCCGTTAAAGAACCGGCTTTGGCTTCTGCCTCGAGGGAATTGATTTCACCTTGAACCTTTTCCAAATCGGACAATAGTCCGATCTGACTGTCACGGTAACGCTGTTCGGCTGTACGGCGGAGCTGATCGACTTTCTCAAAGGGTCTGGCGACCATTCCGCGACTACGGATCGAGATGAGATCATCGGATCCTGAGAGCTGGTCGATGATGTTGAAGAAAAAATCGCCATTGCTGGCCTGGGCGCTGTATACAGGCTCGCCGAACAGATTGCTTTCCAGAACCCAAAGTCGATCACTGAGAAAATCAGTATCACTGATGACGATGAAGTTGATGCCGCCTGGTCCTGATTTTGATCCGGAAACCTTGCCTGTGAAGCGGGCAGCAAGCACGAACGGTTCCTGACTTGACACGAATTTATTCAACAGCTTTTCTGGATCATCGGCAGCGCTACGGTATGCCACAGCATCAAGCAGTCGTGAAGCGTCTGAACTCTGCAGCAGGGGTTCAATCTTCAGCGTACTGCTGTCGCGCATGGTCAAGGCTCCGGTACTGGACAGAACGATACGGTCGAGGTCCGTCGTCACGACATCGCGTTGATTCATTGCGGCGCCAGGAAGGCTGATCAGGCCCGGATTGCGCTTCGGAAACTGGTTCTCGTTGAGTTGCATGAGCCACGCGTACTTGCTGTCAAGTACGACTTGGCCAGGATCGAACACGATGCCCCAAGGCTGTAAAAGTGCGGCCGCATCCGACCCGAGGTAAAGCTCGCCAGTATTGCCAAAAACCGGAACCGATTCGGCATTCGGATCAAGCAAGATGACAGCATGGCGTCCCGCATTGATGAAATTCTGAATCTGCCTGTAGCTGTCTGCAGACCAACCGCGCGGATGCATGACCCACAGCACATCGACATCCTCGGGGATGCTAAGGCCCCTCGGCGATAGCGTGACCATGTCATAGCGCTCCGAGAGCTGCCGGAAAGCCACCCAGGCGGGCGTTACCGGTCCAAAAGCCGGGTTGGCATTCCCGGTAACCGGCAGTTCGGTGACCAAGGCCACTTTCGGCTTTTTAATACGTTGGACCGAGCGGATGAGTTTGGAAAGCTCGTATTCCAGATGTTCTTCCGCTTCCGGCTTGACGAATCCGATGGTGTTTTTCCGTCCATCGGAAAGCGCCGTCAAACCGAAATACAGCGGCCCCGATCCATCCTCGAGCGGAATGGCCGAAATGCCATCGGCAATGGCGGCATCCTCCATGACCGAATACGGCTCCGGATCAAGTATACGCAGTTTGATTTTGCCATCGGACTGCGCCGCATACTCCTCGACCTTTTCGACAACGCGCGTGGCATATTGACGGAACTGGGGATATGGACGCGCTTCCTTTTCCGAATAATACAGCGTCAAGGTGACCGGAGTCCGGATATCGCGCAGGATGTGAATACTGCCCTCGGAGAGGGTGAATAGCCGTTTCTCGGTCAAATCCAGACGCACAGGCGGCATCAGAACCAGAACCAACTGGCAAAGCGCGAAATAGACGCAGGACAGCAAGATAATGGATAAGGGCAGGCGTGCAGAAAACGGCAGAGTCATACGCCCCCCTTTCTTGCGCGCAGCACGAGCAGATTGACCACGAGCCAGAACAAGGTGGTTATTGCAAAAAATAGAACGTCGCGCAGATCCAATACTCCGCGGGTAATGGCATTCAGATGGGTCAGAAAACTCATGGACCCGATCAGATCGACGACATGCTGCGGAAAGACTTCACGGATGGGATTAAGTGCAAGCGGATAACCCGCGAAAAGGTATAGCAATAGAATCATCGCGCTCAGCAGATAGACCACGAGCTGGTTTTCACTGAACGAGGAAACACAAAGTCCTATTGAGAGCATGGCCGCAAGCATCAGACAGGTTCCGATGTAGCCAAGCATGATGGTTCCGTGATCGGGATCGCCCAGCCAGGCCAGACTCAGCCAAAGCGGAAAGGAGAGCAGCAGGGCCGCTACCGCGACACTCCAGAGCGCCCCAAACTTCGCCAGAACCTGCTGCCAGGGCGGCAAAGGAAGAGCGTCCAGCAATTCGATGGTGCCTGAACGGAATTCCTCCGACCAGCTCCGCATCGACAGGGCCGGCACCAACAGCAGGCATACCCAGGGCAATAGCCGGAAATAGGCCTGCATGCTTGCCTGTCCGGTTTCGTAGAGATCGCCGAGATAGAACACGAAACTGTTCGAGAGCATGAGGAAAATAACGGCATACACCAAAGCCAGCGGCGTGCGGAAATACGCCGAAAGCTCACGCCTGAACAACGCCAGAAAAGGATTCATGGCCTGGCCTCGGCAACGGTCTTGGCAAATACTTCGTCGAGACGTCCGACCTCGAGGCGCAGATCGAGATAAGGCACGCTCTTTTGTGCCAAGCGTTCGGCGATGATCTGGTTCTGCGGCTTGCTGCCCTGTACGAATACATAAAGACGTCCATCGGCGGCATTCTGCTCGAAACCGCTTACGCCGGACAGCCCTTCCAAGGCGGCACGTGCCGCAATGCTTTCACGGGCAACGAACGAAACTGCATTATGGTATTTCGATTGATGCAAAAGTTCTTCAGTGCTCTTGTCGAGCAATTTCCTGCCGCCGCCCATGATCAGCGTACGCGGACAAAGTGCCAGAACATCGTCGATCTGATGAGTGCTCATCAGAATGGCGCTGTTTTTCCCGAGATCCTGGATCAGGTGCCGGACCTGCTGCTTCTGGATGGGGTCCAGACCGTCAGTAGGCTCATCAAGCAATAGTACCGGCGGCCGATGCATGATCGCTGCCGCCAGGGCAACACGGCGCATCGAGCCCTTGGACAAAGTCGAGACGGTCTGGTGAGCGATCGGATTGAGAGTTAGCCGCTCGCAGATGTCATCGACCGTTCTGTTGGCCTGCTTGCCAAGCCCACGGACGGAGGCAATGAAGCGCAGGTAGGCAAGAACGCTGGACTCCCGATAAATCGGCGCATGTTCCGGCAGATAGCCAAGACTGCGGCGCAGAGCGATCGGATTGTCGGATGGATCAAAGCCGCCGAGCCTGACGCTGCCGCGATCGGGTCTCAGGAATCCGGACAGCATCCGCATACAGGTGGTCTTGCCCGCGCCGTTGGGGCCGAGCAGTGCCACGACCTCCCCGCTCTCGACCTGGAAACCGAGATCCTCAACGGCGGCAATCGCACCGAAACGTTTACTGATTCCTTCTGCCTGGATCATCCCGCCCTATCCGATCGGTTTACTCAAGTGTATAGAACATCGGAGGATGCTGACAACTTCCACCCAAAGAAAAAGCGGGCCGTAGCCCGCTTTTCCGGAGTCTTACTTACTTGATCGGCCAGTACACTTTGAACTTGGCGTCTTCGGTCATCATCAACTGCGGCGCCACCAGGTATTCCTCGTAGGCGCGGTCGCGCGTGGCGGCTCCGTTGACCATGGCCCAAGCACGTACGGACTGGCGCTCGCTTTCGAGGCCGGTAGCATACCCGGTGTAATCGGTGGTCGCGGCGCGGCCGCCCGGAATCTGTTCCAAGGTGACCTCGGCTTCGGTTTTAACAGCCCATTCGCCGCTGCTTTCACCATTCTTGGTGACCGGCTGGACGACATCGAAACTGTAGCTGTCCGAGGTGAACTCATTGGTCACGATGCGCATCGGGCCGTTGGCCTGAAGACCATTGGCGGCGATGATTTTGTTGATCCAGGCCATTTTGTTAACGATGCTGGTGGCGATTTCATTGTTGTCACGCTTGGAAATCACGGTGGCTACCAGGGCGTTGGTTGCCGGAACATCGGTAAACGTAATCGGATTCACGCGGTCGGCATAGGAAAGCTTTGGAACCGTGGCAAGGAAGGTGGTGAGACGTTTGCCGCCGGCTTTGATCTTGTCACCGACATTGCGCTCGACATACATCCCTGCAAAACGGCCAAAAAGGTTCCAGCCGTAATCGACTTCATAGACCTGGCGGATTTCGACGTTCTTGTTGAGCGGGCCGCTACGGTCGAGATGGATGGTCAGGAATTTATCACTGCCCTGCGAGGTGTCATCAATGGCGTATTTGATTTTTTCCTGAGGAATGCTTTCAATCAGCTTCCAGGTTCCGCTGCCGGTGGAACGGTTCAGCGAGGTATAGCTCATCGTCGCGCCGACGCCGGTGGCCGGGTCGCTGACCTGGGACTTGAGCATGCTGTCCGAGCGCAGGATGTTCCACTCGTCAAAACGGTTGAAGCCGTTAAGGACGTCGTATACGGTGCTGATTGGACGATTGCTTTCGATTTTATATTCAACGGTACGCTTCGAAGGCAGGAACAGGCCGACGGTGGCGAACAATACGACGACCACAGCCAGCGAAATCAGGAATTCGTAAATTCGGTTCATTATAAAGACTCTCTCCAGGGCAAACTGCCTTTACAGGCAATCAGTCCTAAAGGATACCATTTAATGTCCAGATTGGGTTGCCCCCGGCCGGCACTTTTCGCCGGCTGGAGGGTACCGTTTAGACGATTTTAAGTTCGAAAGCCTTTAACACGGCCCGGGTACGGTCACGCACGCCGAGCTTGGACAGGATATTGGAGACATGGTTCTTGATGGTGCCTTCAGCCACATGCAGGGAATTGGCAATCTCCTTATTGGAGAACCCACCGGCCATCAACCGCAGGATTTCGGTTTCACGCTCGGTCAATGGATCCGGGCGTTCGAGGCTGACGAAATGGTTGTTCAGCCCTTCCAATCCCGACAGTAGACGTTGTGACATCGCCGGCTGCACCAAGGACCCGCCCTTGGCCACGACCTGTATGGCTTCAACCAGTTGTTCCAGACTCACGTCTTTCAACAAATACCCTTTGGCGCCGGCGCGGATTCCGGCCAGGACCAGCTCATCATCATCGAACGTGGTCAGAATGATGGTCGGCGGCAGACGGCCGGCGGCCGAGAGCTCCTGCACCGCCTCCAGGCCGGATTTCACCGGCATCCGCATGTCCATCAACACCACATCCGGTTTGATTTCGGGGATCTTATCGATAGCCTGTTGGCCATCACTGGCTTCCGCAACCACCTCGATGTCGCTCGCCAGGGACAATAAGGATCTGACCCCTTGACGGACCAAGGTCTGGTCATCCACCAAAAAAACTCGAATCATGCGCTATTCTCCCAAAGGCAAAGTGATGCTGACGCTGAATCCATGGCCGGGCGTGGATTGAATCAAGAGTTTCCCGTTGAGGGCCATGACGCGCTCTTTCATACCCTGCAAGCCGTTGCCGAGGCGAGCCAGAGTTGCCCCGACCCCATCGTCTTCCGACTTCAAAATCAATAAATTATCCAGCTTTTGTAAAGACAATTCGAGCTTGCTGGCACGGGCATGTTTGATGGTGTTAGTGATCAATTCCTGAACACAGCGGAGGATGACCTGTGCCACACCGGAGTCCTCCAAGGTCAGATCCGGATCGGCATGAAGGTGGATATCCAGATTGGGCATCGGCTGCACCAGTGGCGCAATGGCCGCCAGAATGTCGATGGCACAACCCTCGCGCATCTCCGAAACCGCTTCACGCACATCGGAGAGCAGCAGTTTGGCCAAAGCGTGGCTTTGCCGGACGTGTTCCTGCGCCTTGCCCTCGCTCAGATGCCCGGCAACTTCTAGATTCAAACTCAAAGCAGTCAGATGGTGGCCCAACAAATCATGCAGTTCCCGGGATATCCGCAGACGCTCACCGACCCGGGAATTTTCCGCCAAAAGGGTGCGTGCGGCACGCAGCTCGGCAATCAGGCGGCGCTGTTCTTCCCGGGCGGCCGCCTGCTGCTTCGCAACATAGCCGGTAACGAACACGAATGTCGAAAATCCGGCATACAACAGGCTTTGCAGGAAGGCTTCCCACCAGGTCAGCCCGTCGGAACTGAAAATAAAGACAGGAATGACCAACAGGTGACTGACGATGAGCCACAGGGACCCGAGCCGAACCGGCAGCAGCCAAGGCAGGATGCCGGCAATGACCGTCAACAGCATGCTGCCCAAACCCGTTTCAGAATAATAACTTACGGCGATTGCAAACAGGGTCAACAGGAGCAGGCTGACACTGTCGCGCCAGCCTCGGCGGTAAATATTGAGTTGGCCGGTCACCAGCAGATACAGGACACCGAAAGCGAGGTAGCTGAATATCCAGCCGGAAACCGAGCCCGAGCTTAGCCCACTTTGATCGAAGCCCTGCCAGCCCGCGTAAAGCAGGGGAATGCCGACCATGCCCCAGGTAAACAGTCCTGCGAAGCGCAACAGTTGCTGATGGTTGATGCGAGCATTCATCGGGGAATGATACCCCCTAATCAATCACTTGCAAGCCGCCATAAGTCATGCTTGAACCTTTTCGTGCAAAAACTCTAACGCTGCTTCGGCTCTCCATGCGATAATTCCGCATCAAGCCGAAGACGGGCTGGTTGGATTCTGGAGTAGTCTCGATGTCGATTTCGATCCGCGACGTGCAAGCGCACGAACTGGATGCCATTCTGGCCATGAACAATGCCGCAGGCAGCGGCATCCTGCCGATGAATCAAGGGCAGATCCACTATTTTTGGCAACATGCCGACTATTTCCGGGTCGCCGAATCCGATGACTGTCTGGTCGGTTTCCTGATTGCCATGACCCGTGATGCCGACTACGAAAGCAGTAACTTCCGGTGGTTCAAGGATCATTACGACGCTTTTGTCTATGTCGACCGCATCGTGATTGCCAAAGGTCAGCGTAGTGCCGGCATCGGCCGCCTGTTCTACGCCGATGTGCAGAGCTTTGCGGAAGTGCGGGCGCCGGCCTTGGTGGCCGAAGTCTTCATCGAAGACAGTACTCATCCGGCCCTGCTGTTTCATGGCAGTTTTGGTTTCCATGAAGTCGGGCAACATCAGCTTCCAAACTCCCCGCTGCGGGCAGCCATGCTCTACAAGGATCTCTGCAGTTATCCCTTTGTAAACGCCACTTACGGTGTGCAGCTACTGCCTGTACCTTGGCTTCAGGCCAGGGTGAAACCGCAAACCGGCGGCCATCTGGCCACGGGAACCTGAAATGGGCGCCGTAACGGTCAGCTACGAACAATGCGGTGAATTGAAATTCGGCCAGGTCGGCATCGCCAATCTGCGCATCCAGAAACTGGATATCACCGCATTGAAAAACGAAATGCAGGAGCGCGTTGAGCGCGCACCGAAATTATTCCGGCACGCGGCCGTCATTCTCGATTTCAGTGCCCTGCCCGGCTGTCCGGATGCCGAAACCGTCGACGCACTGATTGATGCCTTGCGCAACGCCGGCGTCATGCCTGTCGCCATCGCCTATGGCACCCCGGCGGTGGAAAAACTGGCCGAACAGGTTGGCCTGCCGATTCTTGCCAAGTTCCGGGCTTCGTTTGAACGGGATGATGGCAGCGAGCCGGCACGTCCTGCGCCACCCCCAGAAAGCAAACCCGTACCTGCCGCCGCTCCCGCAGCCTTAACCGGCCAGGAACCCGGCCTTTTGCAAACCCAACCTTTGCGCTCGGGCCAGCAGGTTTACGCCGCCGGTCGCGACCTGACTGTCTGTGCCATGGTCGGCGCGGGTGCCGAAGCCATCGCCGACGGCTCCATCCACATTTATGGTCCGCTGCGTGGCCGCGCCTTGGCTGGCGCCTCGGGCAATGCCCAAGCACGGATTTTCTGCCGCGAATTCAACGCCGAACTGGTCGCGATTGCCGGCACTTATAAAGTTCTGGATGAAATACCCAAAAAACTGCTGGGCAAAGCGGTGCAGATCTGGCTTGATAAAGATCAACTCCGCATCGAAGAACTGGCTTAATATGAACCATCGACATTGACAGACAAGGAGCGCATTTTGGCAGAGATCATCGTAGTCACATCCGGTAAGGGCGGCGTCGGCAAGACCACGTCCAGTGCAAGTATTGCCTGTGGCCTGGCTAAAGCCGGTAAAAAGACCGTGGTCATCGATTTCGACGTCGGTCTGCGCAATCTCGACCTGATCATGGGCTGCGAACGCCGCGTCGTTTACGATTTCGTCAATGTGGTCCATGGCGAGGCCAACTTGAAACAGGCGCTGATCAAAGATAAACGCTTCGACAATCTTTTCGTGTTGGCGGCCTCACAGACCCGTGACAAGGACGCACTGACCCGCGAAGGCGTCGAAAAAGTGCTGAAGGACCTCGCCGCCGAAGGCTTCGACTACATCCTGTGCGATTCGCCGGCCGGTATCGAAAAAGGCGCCTATCTGGCCATGTACTACGCCGACCGTGCAGTGGTCGTGGTCAACCCGGAAGTGTCTTCGGTGCGCGACTCGGACCGCATCCTCGGCCTGCTGGCCTCCAAGACCCAGAAAGCCGAAGCCGGCGAACACATCACCGAACATCTGTTGCTGACCCGCTACAATCCGGCCCGCGTCGAGAAGGGCGAGATGCTGTCGATCGGCGACGTCGAGGAAATCCTCGGCCTCAAGGTCGTCGGTGTCATTCCGGAATCCCCGGAGGTGCTGCAGTCCTCCAACTCGGGGAACCCGGTCATCCTGGACGAAAACTCTGACGCCGGTCAGGCCTATACCGATGCCGTCGCCCGCATCCTCGGCGAAGACCGCCCGATGCGCTTCACCACTGTCGAGAAGAAGGGCTTCTTCTCGAAAATGTTCGGAGGTTGAGCCATGGGACTTCTGCGCAACATCATCGAACAACTCGAAAAACTCGACAGTAAACCGACCTCGGCCTCGACCGCCAAAAACCGCCTGCAGATTCTGGTGTCCCAATCCCGCAGGGATGCCAGTGCCCCGGACTACATGCCGCGCCTGCGCAGCGAACTGCTGGAAGTGATCAAGAAATACGTGCAGGTCAACGACGAAGCGGTCAAGGTCAACTTCGAAAAAGACAAGGACGGCATCCAGGAAGTGCTCGACATCCAGATTGCCCTGCCCGACAAAAGCTGAGTCATGGGCTTTGAAGCGGACGCAGCGGTCGTGCGCCTGCGCGATATCGCCATTGAACAGGCCCGGCAACTGCTGGGCCTGTTTGATTTGGAACTTGTCATGATTGCTGATGACGAAGCCATTCCCGGCAGCTACTGGGGCGAATGCGAGGCCGGACTGATCGGCAACCGCGTCTATGCACGGGCGGATACTCCCGTGCATTCCCTGCTGCATGAAGCCTGCCATCTAATTGTTTTGCCCCCAGAAAAACGGGCGGTCGTGCACACCGATGCCAGCGATTCGGTACTGGAAGAAGATGCCACCTGCTATCTGCAACTGCTGCTGGCCGAGCGGATTACCGGCTTTGGATTCGCACGGGCCTGCACCGACATGGACACCTGGGGCTACAGTTTCCGGCTGGGTTCGGCCCGCGCCTGGTTTGAACAGGACGCCGACGATGCCCGTACTTTCCTGCACGAGCGTGGGATTCTGCCCCAGCCCGACCCGGCCGAGGCTTCAGCCAATT
>JBEAYK010000164.1:0-3594 GCA_041159305.1 Pseudomonadota bacterium | reverse complement strand
GGATCAAAAACCGATACGGACACCGGCGGAGAGCGTGAAGCGATCGGCATTGCCGCTGTCCTGGCCATTGCCGCGCAGGTACCAGTGGGACTCGCCGCGGCGATAACCCAGACCCAGACCCCAGCTCAGAAAGCCGTCCGGATACGGCATGCCATCCACGGTGAAGCCGTTATCCGGTAGCCCGGTGTAGTAGGCACGCATCCCGGTATCGACATCATTGAGCACGAACCGGTAACCGGCCTGCACGTCCCAGGCGAAACCGTTCTTCAGCGCACGGCCGTAGCGCAGATCCGGACCGAGCAGCACCCGGCTCAGGCTTGCAGCCGGAAAACCAAGCTCCAGACCGGTGCTGCCGGTTTCCGCATAGGCATCCAACTCGGCCCAATCGGCACTGGCGAGCAAGGCCAATCCGAAATGCTCGCCGAATTTACGGCCGGTTTCGATCGAAAGCCCGCGTGAATCGCCTTCACTGCGGCTTTCCGCCAGCGTATCGTTGAGTCCGGTGTCCAATGTCCGCGTGGTACGGCTGTCGAATTGCGAATACAGGGCATAGCCTTGCCAGTACCACGTCTCGCCTTGTTGGCGCGCATAAAGGGCAATGCCGGCACGGTCGCCGCGGATCTGATCGAGGACACCGCCGTACTGTATGCGGTCATCGGCCGTGAAGATTGCGGCGCCGATGCTGACCTCCTGCCAACGCCAGTCGGCACCGGCGGCCCACAGCGTACTGTTGATGTCGGTATCCAGGAAACCGGCTTCACGTTTACGCGAATCCGGGCTGGCGAACATGAACCATGCGCCGCCGCGTTCGCCATCCACGCGCTCGATGTCGCGCAGGCGCTCGTTCAGAAGGGGCTGCAGCGCATCGCCGGTTTCAAGCACGACATCTTTCATGGTGGTCTGTGACTGTCCGGACAAGGCCAGAATCGCCGTCGCCGCGCGATCGGCATCGGTGGATTGCAGGGCGGCCGCCGATTGACGGAGAACCTCGCTGCCGACGCCACGATCGAGCTGCGCAAATGCCGCCTCGAGGTTGGCTGCCGAATTCAGTTGCGTCGCACTGTAGCTTTCCAGGACATCGGTCACCGCGCGGCGCTGGATGCTGGCGTCGATACGCGCCTCCTGCACCGTTGCGCTGCTGCTGAACCAGGGTGAATCCATCCGGCTATCGGTGCTGCCGGTGATGGATGCGGCGGTCAGTACGGTACCCTGCCACTGACTGGTATAACCGGACGGCGCCAGCAGGGTCAGGCCGGCACCGTTCAGATCCAGCATGCCATTGATCTGCAGCGTACTTCCGGCGGCCAGACCGAGCGTGCCGGCATCGGCATGCACGTTGCCGTTGACGATGCCGCCATAGGCATTGAATGCACCGCCATTCATGAACACATCGCTGCCGAGACTGCCGGAAAGATTCAGGATGCCGCTGTCGATGCGCGTCGGACCGGCATAGGTGTTGTTGCCGGTCAGCGTCAGACCGCCGCCACCGATTTTGATCAAATCGCCGTCACCGCTGATATCATTTCCGAAATTCCAGGTCACGCCTTCGGATACCATCGCTGTAAATGTAGCGCGAAGCAAGGCTGGGCCTTGAACTGCCTTGGCAGCATTAACATACCCCCAACCATAGATAGGGTCTACGCCGAGCGCTCCGAGATCGGTAGACGTGGTCAGCAGAATATCTCGTGCTTGATTTCCATTAATACCCGGAAAGGCTTGGTACACCAAGGCCGCAATGCCGCTGACGACCGGCGCGGCCGCCGAAGTTCCGGCAAATAATTGGTAGGAGTCTGCGGTGAGCGGGTCGGTTTGGGTTACCGTAGGCAACAGTAGATTGACGGTTCCTGGAGCGGCAAGACAGAAATTCATCGCAATAGCGCCGCAGGGATTCGAATACACGGCCTTGGTGCCATTCAACGGACTCATCGCCACCACTGCCACGATATTGTTCAAATCATTATAAAAGGCCGGTGCCGCCGCCAGAATGCCGGCACTGTCATAATCGGCCTGCTCGCCATCATTGCCGGCGGAAATTGCCAGAAATGCACCGGCATCGCGAATGGCACGCATTTCCTCTACCCACGGTGCCACATAGAACGTCACATCACTGGGGCTGGCACCATTAGCATCAGGAGCACTTTTACTTGGGTCGGTTTCGTCATAACCATAGCCGAACGAAAAATTGAATACTTTCGCGCCCCAATTAATGATGGAGTTAATATTGGAATCCCAATCGGCCAAAGCCAACGTGGCACCAGGCGCTACGCCGCCAGGATAATCTCCCCACGCCGTACCGGCGGCAATGGCTGCAACGCTGGTGCCATGGCTGGTATTATCCGGATCATCATCGGTAAGATCGCCGAAAGTGATGCTATAGCGGTCTTTGAGCGAAGCATTATTGATATTGAACCCATTGTCGTATACAACCAGCTTTACATTAGCTCCGGTGAATCCGGCTGCGCTGGCTTCGTTCACGCCGGTTTTTTCACGGAAATAAGTACTGTAGTTTATAGGTGCATTGAGATTGCACACTTTCGGTCGCTGCGGCACCGGGCTACCGGTAATGATTGAGGCTACTGGATCGGCCGTGCTGCTGGGATCAGCACAGCTATAGGTGGTGGTCGTGGTCGCGCTGGACAGCCCGCTTTGAACCACGAACTGTCCGGTCGGACAAGTGTTGTCGGTCAACGTGGTGGTGACACTGCTATCGACGAAGGCGCCCTGCCCATCCTTTTGGGCACAGGTCAGCGTCGGCGTCACGGTGCAGACTTTGGTCTGGGTAACAATCGGTGCCGATGTGCTGGTGGTGGCAACCGGATTGGTGTTGCTGTTCGGATTCGGGCACGAATAAGTGGTCGTGGTGGTGGTATACGAGCTGCCTGCAGTGGTCAACGAAGATCCGGCAGGGCAGGTGGAATCGCTGACCGCGGGGTTGTTGACCGTCGTGGTGACGAAAACTCCGGTGCCCAGACGCTGTGAGCAGACAACCGTCGGCTCCGGATCAGGCTTGGTGGAGCCACCACCACCACCACCGCAACCGACCAACAGCAGAATGGCAAGCATGGGCGTCAGATGAAAATGGCGCATGGCTTTACTCACTAAACTATGTCATTAAATTCTAACGGGACAGGCACACCATGTTGTGAAGACGGTCACGCCTTTCGAAATTAACCCCGGAAGCGGGCGGCACTGATGCAGGAGAAAATGCTGACCAGAAACCAGCCGAAGGGCAGCAGACTCAATGTGATCAGCCAGGTCACTGCAAAAGCGATACACGCCGCCACAAACCAGAACATGGCCGAGAGCAAACGACCTTGAATCAACTGCCCCAAACCGGGAATGAAAAGGCTGCAAAGCGCTGCAATGACATTACCGGTACTGCCTTGACTTGAATTCATGTGATTTCTCGCAATAGTTAAAGGTGATTGCCGTGCGCTTGACACCATCATCAGTCAATTCACCACAATAAATCAAGCGCTTAGCAGTATTCTCAAGCGCATGACTTGCTATTTATGCTAAATGTTAATAAGATTGATTCTCATTTAGTTTATTGGTTCTGCCACACATGTACGCACGCTCATTGCTCGCACTCAG
>JBEAYK010000014.1:0-11970 GCA_041159305.1 Pseudomonadota bacterium | reverse complement strand
GACTTCGTAGCCAACGTCTCGCACGAACTGCGAACGCCGCTCACCGTCATCCATGGTTATCTGGAACTGATTGAACAGCAGGAGAATCCGGAACTTCAGACCATCATCGTCGAGATGCAGAAGCAATCCAGCCGGATGAACCACCTTGTCGAGGATCTGCTGAACCTGTCACGACTTGAGTCCGGAAACATGCTGCCTGAAGAAGCCATCAGTACCGGTGCGCTGCTGCACACGCTGCAACAGGAAGCTATCGCACTCAGTCAGGGGCGTCAACGTATCACCCTGGTACCCGATTACAACGGCCTGTTGATCGGGTCCCCGAAGGACATCCACAGTGCATTCTCCAATCTGGTCTCGAATGCCATTCGCTATACGCCAACTGATGGCAGCATCGCCATCGGATTCCGCCAGAACGAGAGCAAAGGTCTTGATTTCTGGGTGCAGGATACCGGCTTCGGCATTCCGGCCGACCAGATCAGCCGACTGACCGAACGCTTCTACCGTGTTTCGACAAGCCGTTCGCGCGAGCTCGGCGGTACCGGCCTTGGCCTTTCCATCTGCAAACATGTGCTTAATCTGCATCAAGCCGAACTGCGCATCGAGAGCACGCCCGGCAAGGGCAGTCGCTTCCTCTGCCGCTTTCCGCCAGAGCGTGTGGCTTAACCGTCCCTGCCTCATCTGTTATGCTTGATTAAAAGGCCCGACTGAAACTCATGAGCGATATCTACAATTATTCCGATTCGGACCTGTTCCTGAACCGCGAGCTGTCGCAGCTTGAGTTCAATTTCCGTGTGCTTGCGCAGGCCCAGGACCCTGTAATTCCGCTGCTCGAACGCCTGAGGTATCTGTGCATTTCCTGCACCAACCTCGATGAGTTCTTCGAAATCCGTGCCGCAACCGTCAAAACCGCGCTGCAATACAAGGCACCGCTACTGCCGGACAACATGGATCCGCAGTTGGCTCTCGACAAGATCTATCTGCTCTCAAACCGGCTGGTCAAGGCGCAATATGCGCTTTGGAACGAGGTCCTGCGTCCGGAGCTGGCGGCCGCTGGCGTCCGCATCCTCGACCGTGCAAACTGGAATGCCACACAGCGACGCTGGCTTCACCACTATTTCAAGACCGAAGTGCTCCCCATCCTGTCGCCGTTGGCGCTCGACCCGGCGCATCCCTTCCCGCAGATTCTCAACAAAAGTCTCAATGTGGCCGTGGTTCTGGACGGCAAGGACGCTTTCGGCAGGCGCGGCGGCATCGCCATCGTAAGAGCTCCGCGTTCGTTGCCGCGCATCATCCAGCTGCCGGAATCGGTATCCGGCGGCCGTGACGATTTCGTGTTCCTGTCGGCGATGCTCAGCGAATTCGTCGGGGACCTGTTTCCGGGCATGAAGGTAAAAGGCGCTTACCAGTTCCGGGTGACCCGCAATTCCGAACTGTTCGTCGATGAAGAAGAGGTCGAAAACCTCGCCAGTGCGCTCAAGGACGAACTTCATTCACGCGGTTACAACCCCGCGGTCCGACTGGAGATTGCCAAAGACTGCCCGAACCGGATTGTCCAGATACTTCTGGAGAATTTCAATCTTGCCGAAAATGCGGTATCCAGAATCAACGGACCGGTCAATCTCAATCGCGTGATCCAGGTCTATGACATGGCGAAGCGTGCCGACCTCAAGTTCCCGAATTTCAAACAGGGGCGCTCCACGCTCGATGAAGAGGATCCGTTCGGCAGCATCCGCAGCGGAGATATCCTGCTGCACCACCCCTATCAGAGTTTCAATGACGTTCTTGACGTTTTGCAGCATGCCGCCAGCGATCCGCATGTGCTTGCTATCAAGCAGACGCTTTACCGGACCGGCAAGGACTCAAAAATCATTGAGCACCTGATTACCGCCGCGCACAACGGCAAGGATGTCTCGGTCGTGGTCGAATTGCGGGCGCGATTCGATGAAGAAGCCAATCTCAATCTTGCCAACCGACTCCAGGAAGCAGGCGTTCAAGTGATTTACGGCGTCGTCGGCTTCAAGACGCATGCCAAAATGATGCTGATCGTGAGGCGTGAAGGCAAGACCTTGCGCCGTTACACGCACTTGGGTACGGGCAATTACCATGCCGGCACCGCGAAGGTCTATACCGACATTGGTCTGCTGACCTGCCATCCCGGAATCACCCAGGACGTGCACTCGATTTTCCAGCAGCTGTCCGGCTTGAGCAAGCCGATTTCGCTGAAACATCTGCTGACCTCGCCTTTCACCCTGCATGCGAGCCTTCTCAAGAAAATTAAACGCGAGGAGAAACTTGCCCGCGAGGGAAAGAAAGGTCACATCATCGCCAAGATGAATGCCATCAACGAGCCGGAGGTCATCAAAGCGCTTTATGCGGCATCCCAGGCCGGCGTCACCATTGAATTGATTGTCCGCGGCGCCTGCTGCCTTCGCCCGGGCGTGCCCGGACTGTCCGACAACATCACCGTCCGCGCCTTGGTCGGCCGCTTTCTCGAACACAGCCGTGTCTACTGGTTTGCCAATAACGGTAAATCCGAGATTTACTGTTCCAGCGCCGACTGGCTCGAGCGAAATCTTTTGCGGCGTGTCGAAACCTGCTTTCCGGTAATCGAACCCGAACTTGCCCAGCGGGTCTTTACCGAAGAACTCGAATACTACCTTCGCGACAACTGCCAATCCTGGATGTTGAATGCGGACGGCAGTTACCGGAAAATCGTCCGTGCCGAGTCCGAACCCGTGTTCTGTGCGCAGGCCCGCCTTCTCTCCGAACTCTGCCGGAAGCGATGAAAAACAGCCGCTACAATCCAGCACTCAAAGATGGCGATCTAGTCGCCGCGGTCGACCTCGGCTCGAACAGCTTCCATATGGTGGTGGCTAGGCATGTGCTCGGGCAGCTGCGCATCATCGACCGCATCAAAGAACACGTCATGCTTGCAGACGGACTCGATGCGGACAAGAACCTGAACCCGAAAGCGGCCAAACGCGCACTCGATTGCCTTGCACTGTTTGGTCAACGTCTGGCCTATGTCAAGCCGGTCAACGTGCGTGTAGTCGCGACCAACACCATCCGCACCATGGTCAATCCCGATGTCTTTCTGGCCAAGGCCGAGGCCGCCATCGGGCACCGCATCGAAGTCATCGCCGGCCGTGAAGAGGCGCGTCTGATTTATCTTGGCGTCGCACACGACAAACCGCCGGGAAAAGGCAAACGTCTGGTCATCGACATCGGCGGCGGGTCCACGGAGTTCGTGCTTGGCCGAGGCTTCGATATCATCGAACGTGAAAGTCTGCAGATCGGTTGCATCGCCAATCTTCACCGCTTTTTCCCGAGCGGAAAATGGACTGCGCGCCAGTGGCAAAAGGCCAAGAACCAGATCGCGGTCGACATGCAGCCGTTCGTACGCAACTACCGGAACTATGGCTGGAAGGAAGCTTATGGCGCGTCGGGCACCATCAAGGCCCTTTCCGATATCGCCAAGAACCGCGGCATCAGCGACGGTACCCTGTCCCTGAAAACACTGCAACTGCTGCGCCAGGAGCTCATCGAATTCGGAACGATGCAGAACATCCGTTGGCCGCAGATTTCAGTGTCGCGGAGACATTCCATTGCTGGCGGTCTGCTCACGCTTGAAACCGCCTTCGAAGAGCTGGGTATAGAAAGCATGCAGACCAGTGATTATGCACTGCGTGAAGGCGCGCTCTTTGATATCCTTGGCCGCAACAAAGACCATGACCCGCGTCTAGATTCAGTCAAAGCACTGCAGGAACGCTATTCCATCGATACGGAGCAGGCAGAGCGGGTCGAAGATTATGCGCTGACCCTTTTCGATCAGGTCCGGAAGTTCTGGGATCTCGATGCCGTAGACCGAGAAACCCTGTCCTGGGCATGCAAACTGCATGAAATCGGGCTCACCGTGGCCCATAGCCACCACCATCATCATGGCTCTTACCTCATCGAGCATTCCGATATTTCCGGCTTTTCCAAGACCGAGCAGCAGCAGATTGCCGTCCTGATCCGGAACCAGCGCCGGAGCATCCATTTCAAAAGTCTGTTGACCCTGAACGAGTCCCGCGCGATCCGCGCGCTGCGCTGTATTCTGCTGTTGCGGCTTTCCGTTCTGCTGTACCGCAGCCATTCTTCGGAAAAAATACCGAAACTCAAACTGTCCGTCGCACGCTCTAAGCTTCAGCTCGAGATCCCGCGCAAATGGCTGGCCAAACATCCCTTGACCCGATCGGATCTGGACAACGAAATCGCCTACCTGAAGGCCGCGGATATCGCGCTGGCCGTCATCGAGAAGTAAATGAATTATCTGCACGGATTCCATGCCGGCAACCATGCCGATGTCCTCAAACACATGGTATTGCTGGCCTTACTGGCACGGCTGAGGCAGAAGGAAAAGCCATTTTTCGTGCTCGATACGCATGCCGGACGCGGTCAGTATCTCATTCAAGGTGAACAGGCGCGCAAAACCGATGAAGCCCGTGGCGGCATATTCAAACTGATTGTCCTGAAGAAACTCCCGGATGTGCTCAACAACTACCTTAAGCAGGTGGAAAGGGTCAATCCTGTCGGCGGCCTCATCAACTACCCGGGCTCACCGCTTCTGATTGCGCAGCAGCTTCGTGACAGCGACCGGCTGGTGTGCGTGGAAATGCAGAAAGGCGAAGCCGATGCCCTCAAACAGCTGTTCGCGCACGACGGCAAGGTACAGGTGCAGCAAGGGGACGGTTATCAGGCGGTCAAAGCCCTGTTGCCACCCACGCCACGCCGCGGCCTGGTGCTGATTGACCCGCCCTACGAAGCCCAGGAACAGGAATACACACAGATCCTGCAGTGTCTTCAGGACGGCCTCAGTCGCTGGCCGACCGGCCAGTTCGCGGTCTGGTACCCGATCAAACAACGTGCAGCAATCAAATTCTTCCTGCGCAGGGCGGCGCAACTGCCCTGCCAGACTGCTCTGGCGGTCGAACTTCTGGTGCGCCCCGATAACTCGCCGCTGCGGATGAACGGCAGTGGCATGCTACTGATCAATCCACCCTACCGCATCGATGCCGATCTGCACCCGGGCATGCGGCAACTGGCCGAACTGCTCGACGACGGCGGTTCCTCATTCACCATGAAGTGGCTCAAAACCGAGAATCCCGAAGCCGCAAACTGATAAAATGGCGGCATGAGTTCCGCCTTGCTGCCCTTGCCAGCACCCAATCACCTGCTGACCGCCATCAAGTCACCACCCAACGGGGCGGCTCTGGCCTATGTCATCCAAGCCCAAGCCATGGCACATCACCGCCTGCAGGTGGTGGTAGTGTCCGACAGTTACCGGGCACAGCAACTGGAGCAGGATCTGCGCGCCCTTGGTACTGAACTGCCCATCCTGCACTTTCCGGACTGGGAAACCCTGAGCTACGACCAGTTCAGTCCCCATCCAGATCTGGTTTCCCAGCGTATTGATTGCCTGTACCGACTGCCCCAAAGCAACCGGGGGATTCTGGTGGTTCCGGTAACCAGTCTGATGCAGCGCATTACGCCCGTGGACTGGATCGCCGCCCAGGTGCTCGACCTATCCGTCGGAATGAAGCTCGACCTTCAGGCCGAACGCGGGCGTCTGCAGAAATTCGGATACCGGCACGTTCCGCAAGTGATGGATGCCGGTGATTTCTCGATACGTGGTTCCATCCTGGATCTGTTTCCTGCCGGATCGGCCTTTCCGATACGCATTGAACTGCTGGATGACGAAATCGAATCACTTCGTCTGTTCGATCCGGAATCCCAGCGCTCGGGAGAGACCCGAAAAAGCATCAAGCTGCTGCCGGCGCGCGAATTTCCACTCGATGCACAAGCCTGCAAACATGCACGCGAACAGTTGTTGGAACGGTTCGAGATCAACCCCCGGAACTGCGGCCTTTATGCCGATCTTAAAGAAGGCGTAGCACCGGCCGGAATCGAATACTACCTTCCGCTTTTTTTCACCGAAACCGCCAGTCTGATCGACTACCTGCCCGCGGACTTCGATTTGCTGCTTGCACCCGATGTCCTGAATGCCTCAGATCAGTTCTGGCGGCAGACCACCGAACGCTATGAACAGCGGCGACACGATATCGAGCGTCCGGTCTTGGCACCGGCTGAGCTGTATTTCACACCCGAGGCCCTGCGTGCCCGCTTCAACCAGCATCACCGCTACCAGTTGCTCAGTGCAGATGAACCCGGCTATTCGGCCGCGGCAACCCTGGCCCTGACACCGCCATTCAGCGGCGCATGGCTTGATTCGGCCGGAAAATCCGGGCAGACCCTGATCGATTTCCTCGTGTCCTATCCCGGAAAAGTGATTCTGGCCGCCGACAGTGCCGGCCGCCGGGAATCCCTGAAAACACTTTTCAAGGATGCCGGCATCGACGCCATGATGGCAGGTGATTGGCAGGAAGCCTTCCATGCCGCCGAACCCCATCGGCTGATGCTGACCAGCGCGGACCTGTCGGACGGTTTCAGTCTAATCACTCCGCCACTGACGGTTCTGACCGAGCGTCAACTGTTTCCCGAACGCGTCAACCAAAGCCGGCGCCGGAAAAACAAACAGAAAGATCCCGAGGCGATCCTGCGTGATCTCAACGAAATCAGCATCGGTGCACCGATCGTGCATGAAGACCACGGTGTCGGGCGTTATCAGGGTTTGGTCAGCCTTGAAACCGGCGGCATGCCCGGTGAATTCCTCAGCATTGAATATGCCAAAGGCGACAAGCTCTATGTGCCGGTCGCGCAACTGCATCTGGTATCGCGCTACTCCGGGACCAGCGCCGAGCATGCCCCGTTACACAGTCTGGGCGGGGAGTCTTGGGATAAGGCCAAGCGCAAAGCTGCGGAAAGGGTCCATGACGTAGCCGCCGAACTACTGGAGATCCAGGCCAAGCGCCTGGCCCGGGAGGGATTCGCCCTGGATACCGAGCGCGCACTTTACGAACGTTTTTCCGCTGGGTTCCCATTCGAGGAAACACCGGACCAGGAACAGGCCATCGAAGCAGTGCTTTCAGACATGGCGCAGGCGCATCCGATGGACAGGGTGGTCTGCGGCGATGTCGGCTTCGGCAAGACCGAGGTGGCCTTGCGGGCTGCTTTTGTCGCCGCCATGGCCGGAAAACAAGTGGCGGTTCTGGTGCCGACCACACTGCTGGCGGAGCAGCATTTCCGGAATTTCAGCGACCGCTTCGCCGATTGGCCGATCCGCATCGAGGTGCTTTCCCGTTTCAAAAGCACGAAGGAAATCAAACAGGCGCTCGATCTGCTGGCCGTCGGTAAAATCGATATCATCATCGGTACGCACCGGCTTCTGCAGAAGGACGTGGCTTTCGAACGTCTTGGACTCGTCATTGTCGATGAGGAACAACGCTTCGGTGTTCGCCATAAGGAAACCCTGAAGGCATTGAAAGCGGACGTGCATTTGCTGACACTGACCGCCACACCGATACCGCGCACGCTGAACATGGCTATGAGCGGCCTGCGCCAGCTCTCCATTATCGGAACCCCACCCGCGCACCGTGTCGCGGTCAAGACTTTCATCTGCCCCTGGGACCAGAATACGCTTCTTGAGGCATTCCAACGTGAACTGGCCCGCGGCGGCCAGGTTTATTTTCTGCACAACGACATCGATACCATCGAGAAAACCGCCGCTGACCTCGAAACCATGTTGCCGGATGCACGCATCCGCATCGCCCATGGACAGATGCCGGAACGGCAGTTGGAAAAGGTCATGCTGGATTTCCATAAGCAGCGGTTCAACGTTCTCGTATCTACCACCATCATTGAATCCGGTATCGACATCCCAAGCGCCAACACCATCATCATCAACCGCGCTGACCGTTTCGGACTGGCCCAGCTGCATCAGTTACGCGGCCGCGTCGGACGATCGCATCACCGCGCCTATGCCTACCTGATTGTGCCGGATCTCAAACGGATTACCGCCGATGCCCGGAAACGTCTGGATGCTCTGGCATCGCTGGAAGAGTTGGGTGCCGGTTTTACCCTGTCCACCCATGATCTTGAAATACGCGGCGCAGGCGAGCTTCTCGGGGAAGGACAATCCGGCCAGATCACCGAAATTGGATTTGCGCTATACGCACAGTATCTGGAACGCGCTGTAGCTTCAATCAAGGATGGAAAAATCCCCGACGTGCTGGCCGCCATGCCTGCAAGTGCACAAGTCAACCTGCACAGCCCCGCGTTGCTTCCGGAAAGCATGATCGATGATGTACATACGCGCCTGATGCTTTACAAACGCATCGCTTCGGCCAAATCACCCGCCGATCTTCAAGAACTCCAGATTGAAATCATTGACCGTTTCGGTCTGTTACCACCGGCAGCGGAACACCTGTTTTCCTGTGCCGAATTGCGCCTGATGGCAGAACAACTCGGTGTTCATCGCATCGACCTGCACGATACTGGGGGCTATCTGGCATTCGCAGCCAAACCCGCCATCGACCCGATGTCCGTCATCCAACTGATCCAGCGCAATCCACGGACATACGCCATGCAGGGATCCGACCGCCTGAAGATATCCAACAAAACCGAAGGCGGCGCACAACGCGCGCTGTTTCTGCGCGCCCTGCTCTCACAGCTCGGAGCACGCCTATGACTGCACTGCGGACAGTTCTTGTGGTGACCCTGCTCGGCCTGATTCTCAGCTGCGCCGCTCAGGCACAGGAACATATGGTTTTTCTGGTCAGGCACGCCGAGAAAGCCGTGGAGCCAGCGGCCGATCCGCCACTCAGTACACAAGGCCTGCTTCGGGCCGAAAGCCTGGCCATTCGAATTGCCAATGCAAAACCTAGTGCCATATACACCAGCCAATACCAGCGCACGCAAATGACTGCGAATCCCTTGGCTCGTGCCGTTGGCATCGGCATCACGGTCGTGCCGATTGATAAGGCAAGTGCCGGCGACTACCCGCAGCTACTCAGGATGCGTATTTGCGCCCAGCCTGCCGGCAGTAACGCCGTAATCATCGGTCACAGCAACACCATCCCCACCATTGCGGCGGCATGGACGGCCCAATCGGTTCGACCGATTGCCGAAGACGAATATAATCGAATACTAATTATCAAATTCAAAGATTGCCAAGCGGTCGAGTGGCTCGATTTGCGGTATTGAGTAGACATTCCAAGGATTTAGGCTAAAATCAATAGACCACCAACAGAGAAACTGCCATGAAAAGACTTGTCTTGATATTGGCCGTTTGCGCTGTACTGAGCGCGTGCGGCAACAAGGAAGATGCAAACAAGAGCGACTCTGATTCTAACGTCCTCTATGTTTACAACTGGAACGATTACATCGCCGAAGACACGGTGGCCGGATTCAGCAAGGAAACCGGCATCAAAGTGGTATACGACCTTTATGACAGTAACGAGACGCTGGAAGCAAAACTGCTCTCAGGCGCCTCGGGTTATGACCTGGCTTTTCCTTCCGCCCGTCCTTTTGCCGAAAAACAGGTCGCCGCTGGCGTCTACGCGAATCTGGACAAGGCCGCACTCACCAATCTGGGCAACCTCGAACCCGCAATTCTGAAATCACTGGATGCCATCGACCCAGGCAACGCCAAACTCGTACCCTACATGTGGGGCACCACGGGCATCGGCTATAACGTGAAGAAAGTCCGCGAAATCCTCGGGCCGGATGCCGCAATTGACAGCTGGTCTCTGGTATTCGACCCTGAAATCGCAGGCAAGCTATCGCAATGCGGTATTGCCATACTCGATGATCCGGAGGACTCCATCACATCGGCGCTGCTCTGGAAAGGCGCGGACCCCAGGGTATCCGACAGCAAAACACTGGAATCTGCGAAACAAGCTTTTCTCGGCACGCGCGCCAACATCAAGTATTTCCATTCCTCACAGTACATTTCCGATCTCGCCAACGGTGACGTCTGCGTTGCCATGGGTTATTCCGGAGACATATTCCAGGCGCGTGACCGGGCCGCGGAAGCCGCGAACGGTGTTGAAATCGCATTTTTCATTCCCAAAGAAGGTGCTGTGCGCTGGGTGGATGTCATGGCTATTCCCGGCGATGCCAAGAACAAGGCCAACGCCATGAAATTCATCGATTATCTATTGCGGCCACAGATTGCCGCAGATATCAGCAATTACGTGTCCTATGCCACTCCCAATACCCCGGCAAAGGCCCTACTCGACCCCGAACTGGCCAGCGACGAGTCGGTGTATCCGAATGCCGAGATCAGTGCCAAGCTGGTGGATCCGGTAAGTTTCCCACCCGATGTGCAGCGCGAACGTGTGCGTTTGTGGACGACCATCAAAACCGGAAAGTGACTCACAAAGCGCATTGAATCAAAAATAAACCCGCTCCGTCGGGTTTATTTTTTTGTCAGTTTCCAGCAGCGATGGATTTTAGGATTGCGCTCGAAATCCGGACCAATGGTCTGGACCGAAATGTCTTCAATCGCTGCAAAAGCCGATACGGCGGCGACATCCATTTTGAACTTCCGGAAATTGTTCGAGAAATAGCAGACACCATCATCGGCAACGACTGCCATGATCTTTTCAAGCAATGCGATATGGTCTTTCTGGACATCGAAATCCTCGGCGCTGGCTGAATTCGAGAATGTCGGCGGATCGCAGAACACCAGATCGAACTTCTGCCGGCAGTTGCCAAGCCATTCCGCGACATCGGCCTTGACCAGTTGATGGCTTCCGCCCTGGATGTCGTTCAATTCGAAATTGGCCTCGGCCCAATCCAGATAGGTCGCCGACAGATCCACCGAAGTCGAAGCCAAAGCGCCACCTGCAATCGCCTGCACGCTGGCGCTGCCGGTATAGCAGAACAGGTTGAGGAAACGCTTGCCGCGCGCTTCGGCAGCCAAACGCAGCCGCAATGGGCGGTGATCGAGGAACAGACCGGTATCCAGATAGTCGAACAGATTCACCCACAGTTTCGACGCCCCTTCCTTGACCTGGATGAAATCGTGGGTATCGTCCATACGGCCGTATTTGCTGCCGCCCTTGCCCCGCCGGCGCGTTTTCACCGAGACCTGGGCACGCGGCAGTGCAAACACCGATTCGACCGCCTGCAGCAGTTCACCGAAGCGGCGACGGGTGGTTTCCTCCGGGATTTCGGACGGTGCTTCGTATTCCTGTACATGCAGGAACAGACGGTGTTCGCCGTCATCCTCGGGATAGAGATCGATGGCGGCGGCGTATTCGGGCAGATCGGCATCGTAGACGCGATAACAAGAAATATCGTTCTGCTTCGCCCACTTCCCGAACTTTTTCAGATTCTTCTGCAGACGGTTGGCCACCATCAATGCACCGTCACCGAGCGGTTTGGGGCCGTCTCGCTCCAGGCGAGGGCTGAACACCGGATCACAAAGCAGCAAGGTGCAGGGCAGCGCTCCGTTATGGAACTCGTATTTCTTCTTCGCGCGCAGACCGGTGGCATAAGCCAGCTCATCGTTGCCGCACAACAGAACGGCACGCCATTGCGGAACGCTGGCACTCAATGCATCGCCGGTTTCGCGGTACAAGGCCGTATCGGCCTGCAGGCGCTGGTTATACGGCATGTTGCAGACGACCAGACCTGAAGGCTGGACCGGCGCTTTCAATTGCGATACGGATTGCCGCTCGAACCGGATTAACTCGGCAAGTCCAGCCCGGTCGCAATTGGCCACGGCCTTGCGCAACACATCCGGCTGCGTGTCGTATCCGGTAAACACCGGCTTCAGCGCGCTGCGTCCGGCATCGGCGCGTCGGCGCGCCTCCGTTCGCAGCGACTGCCAAGCCTCGACATCCAAACCGAGCCACTTCGTCGGCAGGTTGTCGCCATGCCGATGCAGACCGGGCGCTTCATCGGCGGCCATCAATGCCGCTTCAATCAGCAGTGTGCCACTGCCGCACATCGGATCCAGCAGACCACCGCCTTCACGGTAAATCTGCAGCCATTTACCCCGATAGAGCATCGCGGCAGCCAGAT
>JBEAYK010000163.1:0-3643 GCA_041159305.1 Pseudomonadota bacterium | reverse complement strand
CATCTGTACCAACTGCCAGGCCAGTAAAACAATCAGTACCCGCAGATCCAGGATGATGGCGAGCAGCAGACGGCGGAGGCCTTCGGCATTGCCACTGCGGCCATGCTGGCGGTAGATGTCCCAAACCTTGCGCGAGGCGGTCAGACCTTCCAGCAGCCGGAGCTGTTCGGGTCTCAGGGTGAAATGCTCGGTTTGCAGGGACGGTGCCAGATAAACGGCTGCCGCCACCAGCATGTCGGTATCCGCGGACAGACCGGAAAGCACGTCCCAGAGCGCCAGCATATCCTCCAATTCGGCAGCTTCCAGATGTTCTGCCGCGCGCGCTGACACTGCCGCAAATTCAGGCTTTTGCTGCCAGTCTGCAAGTCGTTGATTCAAGCTGGGCGGGGCGGCTTTAGGCACGGGCATCCGGAAAAATGCTTTACACTAGGACAGTATGACAAAAATCCGGGAGCCAGCATAAAACCTTTTCTTCTTTTTACCCTGCTTCTTTTACCGTTCGGACAGGCCATTGCCCAGCAGTCCGGTGCCGCTTCGCTTCGCGAACGCATGGGTCCGGAGCAATTCAAGGCTGCCGGCCTGGACAAGCTCAGCGCCGACGAACTGAAACATCTCGACAACTGGATTGCGGGCGTCAAGACCGTCGTGGTCGAAAAAGTGGTCGAAAAGCAAGTCGAAGATTTCTCGGACATCAACAGCGCCCTGGTCGGCGAATTCCGCGGCTGGCGCGGCTATACCGAATTCACTCTGGCCAATGGCCAGGTCTAGATGCAGGCGGCTCCCGGCGAACTTTACACCAGCAAACTGACCAACCCGAAAGTTCGATTGGTGCACAACTACATCTCCGGATGGAAGTTGCAAGTCGATGGTTACAACAGCTGGGTCAAGGTCCGGCGTATCAAGTAATCGCGCTCATCTGCCGGACCAGATGCTTGCGCGACACGGCGCCCTTGAGTGCCAGTTCCTGCGCAAATATCTGTACATTCAGCTCTTCGACATCCTGGCGGAAACGCTGTGCTTCCGGCGTATCCATCGCTGACCGCGTCATCCGTACCACCGCCTCATTGAACGGCTTGGCGTCCAGCAGGCGCGACTGGTCTTTGACCGGATCCAACAGCGCCCGCTCCACACGCAGGTGCAGGGCTTTCAGATAACGGGGCAGCTGTTTCAGCAATGCGGCCGGATGCGCGGCCAGAAAGCCCGGAAACACCAAGCGGTCCAGATGCGCCTTGATATCGGCGAGATTGCCGCTGGCCCAGCCCATCAATTCGGGCTTGAGCTGCGCGCGAATACGTGCGGTGGTGGCCATGCAGTCCTGCAACAAGGCCAGCACCGTCATGCTCTGTCCGAACAGTTCGGCGCCCAGCTTTTTGGCGACAGCATCGAAATCAGCACGGCTGCGGATGCCGGAATAATCATCCTGAAGCAGGGCATTGCAGGCGGCCTGCACGCAGTCGGCGCGCATGCGCTCTGCAGATTCCAGTGTGGCGTACAGCAGACCCAGTCGCGGGTCGACCGGAAGTTGTTTGGCCGCGGACTTGCGCTTATCGCGCAGGCTTTCCAGCAGCAGGTGACGGACCGCCTCCGAGTGCAGGCGTTCCGCCTCCGACTTGACGGCAACGGCCCGTAAAAACACCGCCCCGTCTTCCAGCGCCAGCGCCGGGAAGGCGGTCAATCCTTCGGCGGTCGCCAGTTCGGACGGAATCGTTCTGTCCGGGAACGCAGCCAGTGCCTCGTCCCCGAAATCCTGCCCCGCCTGCGCGGAGAACGCCTGCTCTGCCAATGCTGAGAAACGGAGTTTCAATGCATCCAGATCCCGGGACTGCGCCAGAATCTGACCCTGCCGGTCGGCAAGACGTAGATTGATCCGAAGGAACGCCTCCAGAACAACCTCTTTGAAATCTAGGGCTGTCAGCGGCGCTCCGGTCGTTCGGGTCAAAAAACGGGCGAGAGCACCTTCCATGGCGTCGGCATCGCCTGCGGGATACGCCTGGAAGAACGCCCGTGCAAAATCGGGCGCCGGGACGTAATTTCGGCGTAGGGCTTTCGGCAGCCCACGGATCAGTGCCGTTGCTTTTTCCTCGACCAGTCCAGGCACCAGCCAGCTCAGACGTCCGTCATCCAAGGCATTTAGCAGATGTATCGGGACGTCGAGGGTCACGCCGTCCTCGGCCTCGCCGGGCGCGAAGGCATAATGCAATGCCAGACGGTTGTTGCCGAGCACGAAAAAATCGGGGAACAGCGCGGCACCGCTCTGCTCCGCCAGCATCAGATCGCCATGCCGCCAGAGCAGGCTTTGCTTCTTTGCCTCGGGTAGTGCCCGAAACCACTTGTCGAGCGCTTCAGAGGAATTGATTTCCGGCGGTATGCGGTCCAGATACCACCGGGCCTGCCAATCTTCATCCACCACCAAACCGCTGCGGCGCTGCTTGGCTTCCTCATCATGGGCTTTGGCCAAAGTCTGCAGATTGCGTGAGACAAAACCCGAGCGTGTATTGATCTCTCCGGTAAGCAGGGCTTGCCGGATGAAAATGCCGCGTGCCTCCTCGGGAAACAGGCCGCCGTAGTGCACCGGCTTTTTCGCCACCAGCAGCAATCCAAGCAGGCTGATCTGGCAATGACCGACCACCCTGCCCTGACGGCGGGACCAGTGCGGATCATGGTAGGTGCGCGTGAGCAGATGCGGACATTCTTCAACCAGCCAGTCGGGCTCGATGCGCGCCGCCATCAAGCCCCAGACTTTCTGGGTATCCAGCAGATTGCCGACCAGGCACCAGGACGGCGGTTGTTTGGCCAGGGGCGATGCCGGAAACAGGTTAAATCGGCGCTGACGCGGCGCATCGAAACTGCCCTTGTCGTTACGGTGGCCGATCTGCGTGGGCAATCCGGACAGCAGCGCGCGGTGAATCATGCGGTAATGCTGCGCGGCCGCCCTGACATCACTGCTCTGGGCCGTGAGCTTTGATTCAATGTCATCCCACGCGGTCAGCGGCCATTGCAGCTCCTGGCAGCTGATCAACAACTGGCGGTGCAACTCGCGCCATTCGCGCATGCGCAGATACGACAGGAAATGACGTTCGCACCATTTCCGCAACTGGCTCTGACTCAGGTCTTCATGCGCCCTCCTGTAGGCCCGCCAGAGATTGATGACGCCGAGAAACTCGGAAGTCGTGTCCTGGAAAATACGGTGGGCATTATCGGCGGCCTCTTTTGCATCGGCAGGCCGTTCGCGTGGATCGGGAATGCCCATGAACGCGGCAATGACGGTCATTTCATGCAGGACCTGGTGACCGTTGGCCGCCACCAGCATGCGTGCCAGTTTCACGTCCACCGGCAGGCGCGCCATCTGCCGGCCGATGGCGGTGAGCTGGCGCTGGCCGTCGATGGCGCCCAGTTCGGTGAGATTTTGCCAACCATCGTTGATGGCGCGCGCATCCGGCATGTCGATGAACGGAAATTTCTCGAGCGCCCCCAGCCGCAGATGCAGCATGCGCAGAATGACCCCCGCCAGCGAGGCACGCCGTATTTCCGGATCGGTGAATTCCGGCCGCTGGTTGAAATCCAACTCGCTGTAAAGCCGGTAGCAAATACCCGCCGAAATACGACCGCAGCGGCCCTTGCGCTGGTTGGCGCTGGCCTGCGA
>JBEAYK010000162.1:0-3648 GCA_041159305.1 Pseudomonadota bacterium | reverse complement strand
ACGGTTTCCAATTCGTCCCAGACCAGCGCTTTTTTCGCCTTGTCACGGGAAAGGATGGTTTCGCCAAAACCGTTTTCGACGGCTTCCAGCGCGACCTTGACGATGTCGCCCACGGCAACTTCGATTTCGCCCTGTTCGTTGCGGAACTGATTGATGTCGATGACACCTTCCGACTTCAGGCCGACGTTGACGACGACGACGTCGGCACGGATTTCTTCCACGGTGCCGGTAACAATGGCGCCGGATTTCAGGTTGTTAAGGGATGTTTGGCTTTGCTCAAACAGTTCTGCAAATGATTCGGTCATGATTAACTCTCGAGTTGATGAACAGGTTGCCGGTAGAAGCAACCCACCTGTTGTGTGCGGATGCACGTTGAAAATCCCTGCCAAGGCAGAGGCCTGGTTCCATTGCAGAACTCGGAAAACCCGCTCAGGAGCGGTAATGTGACGGCAGAACGGAAAGGATCTGATCGATGACCGAAGCAATGGGCAGGGAGGTCGAGTCGATGATGATGGCATCATCGGCCGGCTTCAACGGCGCCACTGCTCGGTTCGCATCACGTTCATCACGGGCCACGATTTCGTGCAATAGGTCGTCAAGTTTAACAGAAACTCCTTTTTCCATCAACTGCTTATACCGTCTCTGAGCACGTTCGAGCGGGCTGGCGGTTAAAAAGAACTTGTAGGGGGCATCGGGGAAGATGACTGTCCCCATATCGCGGCCATCAGCGACCAGACCCGGGGCCGTCCGAAAGCTACGCTGAAGCAGGACCAAAGCCGCACGGACGTCCGGTTGGGAAGCCAATGCCGAAGCCATGGATCCGGCCAATTCCGAACGAATATCGTCGGTGGCCTCTTTTCCATTAACTATAATTTTAGGTTCTTCAGTATCTTGCGTAATAAACTTAATGTCTGTTCGAGAAGCGCATGCAGCCAATTGCACCGGTTCATCCAAACCGATGCCTTCCCAGGCGGCAGCGATGCCGACCGCCCGATACAGGGCGCCGGAATCCAAATAGGCCCACCCGAGGGCCTGCGCAACCAAGCGGCTGACCGTACCCTTGCCGGCACCGGCAGGGCCGTCAATAGTGACTACAGGGATTGAATTCAGCTGCATGGACTCTCCGGAAAGCTGGGCGATTTAGCCGTCATTCAAGAATCATACCCGCGGATTGCGCCAAATCGACGAATCCCGGGAACGAAGTGGCGACGTTGTCGCAGTCATGGAGCAGGGTTTCGCCGCTAGCGCACTGTGCGGCAACGGCAAAACTCATGGCTATACGGTGGTCGTGGTGGCTCTGAATCACGGCGCCATGGAGACGCCCGCCAGTAATGGTCACACTATCCGGTGTTTCTTCGACCAAAGCCCCCATGGCACGCAGACCGGTCACCATGCTGGCAATCCGATCGGACTCCTTGACCCGCAGCTCGGCCAGACCGGAGGCGTGGGTCGTACCTTCGGCCAAGGCGGCGGCCACAAAGAATATCGGGCACTCGTCGATCATGTCCGGGACCAGGCTTTCAGGCAATTCGATCGCCTTCAGTGCCGAGTGCCGAATCTTAAGGTCCGCTACCGTCTCACCGCCCTGCTCGCGCTCATTGAACACCTCGATCTGCCCGCCCATCAGGCGCAAAGCCTGCAAAATGCCGGTCCGTCGCGGATTGACACCGATGTTTTCAAGGGTGATATCCGAGCCTGGAATCAGAAGTGCCGCCGTAATCAGGAATGCCGCGGAGGAAATATCGCCCGGTATACGGATGTCGCCGCCCTGCAGACGTCCGCCGCCACGGATCCGGATGCGACCCGGACTGTAGCTGATTGGCCAGCCCATCGACTGCATCATCGCTTCGGTGTAATCGCGGGTCGGACGTGGTTCGGTAATGACCGACTCCCCCTCGGCATACATGGCAGCAAGCAGGAGCGCGGATTTCACCTGTGCACTGGCGACTCCGGTATCGATTTCAACCGGCCGCAGATGCTGACCGCCATGGACATGCAGGGGCGCGTAATTGCCCTCACGTGCCGAAATTCGAGCGCCCATGGCTTCGAGTTTGTTGATGACGCGCGCCATCGGGCGCTGTGAAAGCGAAGCATCGCCGATCAGCACACTGTCGAATGCCTGCGCACAAAGCAATCCCGTCAAAAGGCGCATACCGGTGCCGGCGTTACCGCAATCCAAGGGGGCGGCACTGGCTTGCAGACCATGCAAACCGACCCCGTGGATGATTCGGGATTGGGCATCCGGGGTTTCGATGCGAACGCCCAACTGGCTGAATATCCTTGCTGTGGCACGGGTATCCTCGCCCTCCAGAAAACCACTAACGTGCGTCCGACCTTCGGCCAAGGCCCCGAAAATGATGGCGCGATGCGAGATGGACTTGTCTCCCGGCACACGCAACAGGCCCTGCAGGCCGGATGAACGCGCCGCTGTCCAGGTCAAGCTCATGACAGAACGGCCTGCAGGTTGGCGAGCAGACGTTGGTTTTCGGGGTGCGTTGCAACCGTTATCCGCAGGTAGTCTCCCAGACCATAACCGACCATTGGCCGCACGATGACACCGCGTTCAAACAAGGCCTGTTCGATGGCGGCCGTCTTCGCCCCAAAATGCACCAATAGAAAATTGGTCTGAGACGGCAGCACCTGCAATCCGATGGACCGAAGCGCCGCATCCAGCCATTCACGTTCCGCGGTGTTCTGGACCACGACGCTTTGCAGGTGCGCATCATCGGCGAGGGCCGTCTCTGCAGCAGTCAATGCCAGACTGTTCAAATTGAAAGACTCCCGGATGGGCTCCATCAACGCCAACAGCCCAGGATCGGCCACAGCATAACCCACTCGCAAGCCCGCCAGTCCATATGCCTTGGAGAAAGTCCGGGTGACGATCAGATTTGGAAACATTTCACATAACTTCAGTGTGCTGACCAAGGCCGGATCGGTGACGTATTCGATGTAGGCCTCATCGACGAGCACCAGAACATGCGACGGCACCCTCGCGAGGAATGCTGAAAGTTGCGAACTGTCACACCAGGTACCCGTTGGATTGTTCGGATTGGCGAGGCAGATCAATTTGGTACGCGGGGTAATCGCAGCAGCCATGGCTTCGAGATCGTGGCCAAGCGGCATGGCATGATCAGCCGGAAACGCATCGACGAATACCAACTTCGCGCCGACGGCTTTGGCGGCAATGGGATACACCGCAAAACAATAACGGCTGAGCAGCACCTCGTCGTCCGGGCCGACGAATACCTGTGCCAACTGCATCAACAATTCGTGGGAGCCGTTGCCCAGAGCGATATGCGCCATGTCAATGCCATGCGCCTGTGCAATGGCCTGCTTCAGTGCCTTTCCGCACGGATCCGGATAACGGTGCAGCCTATCCAATTCGGCATTTATTGCCGCCAATACCGAAGGCGACGGACCAAATGGGTTTTCGTTGGAGCCGAGTTCGAGCAGGCCCCCGGCGTCGGCAAAGCGGTGCCGTAATGATGGGATATCGTGGCCGGGGTCGTAGGCGGCAAGTGTCCGTATCGCCGGATTGGCCAATGCCTTGAAATCGGGAACGGCGGACATGTTTACAGCAACGCGACCGGATACGACCCCAGCACCACCACATCGGAGGCGTACTCGCCGAGCTCGGACATGGCCATG
>JBEAYK010000161.1:0-3653 GCA_041159305.1 Pseudomonadota bacterium | reverse complement strand
GGGGGTAAGCTTGCGCCGGAATTCCGGACGGCTTCAATCAGGGCGGCATGTTCGGGCTTAGCGGCCAACGCCGTCGCTGGCAATCCGAGACGGGTCATCAGCGACAGCAGCAGCTGCGAGCCGCTGGCGTCGAGACGGGTAATGGCACGTGCATCCAGGGTCTGGACGTTTTTGCCGCTGCTGGCAATCAGATCCAGAAGGCGTTGGGCCTGAAGGAAGGTCCAGTCACCGGAAACCAGCAGCCGGTCGGGCTGTTGCGGATCCGGATGCAGACCGGGTTCGGTATTTTCGTGCCATGTGGCCATCGGCATCACGGACATCCTGTGGGATGTGTCCAGTTTATCGCAGATGGGCAAACAATAGCAGTTGCCCTACAATGCCCCATGACTCGGATATCCGCATAAGCATGGCCGCTAACATCACCCACGACCGCTTCCGCGAGCGCGTTGATTTCGTGCTCGAACTGGCACGGCATCTGCATACCTCCGGAACCTCGGTGAATCGATTGGAAGGTGCGGTCGATCGGGTTTCCACCAAACTCGGCCTGCAGGTCAGCATCTGGTCGAATCCGACCGGGTTCATCATCAGCTTCCAGGATCCTGTGCTCGGACCACCGCATACGGTGACCCGGGTCATGCGTTTGAAGCCGGGAGACACCCATCTGGGGCGTCTGTCCGATGCCGATGCCATCGCCGAGCAGGTCATGGCCGGTACGTTGGATATCGCCAGCGGGCTGTCCCGGCTCAAAGCCATGGATCGCGAACCGAGCCGTGGCTATCGCATCGCATCGGTGGTTTGTTTCGGCATTGCTTCGGCAATGGTGGTCAGTCTGTTTCCACGTACGGGTTGGAATGATTTCGGCGTCGCCGCGCTGCTCGGCATGATGATCGGTGTGTTGGCTCAGTATGGCGAGCGCAAAGCACAATTGCATGATGCAATGGAGGCGGTCGCGGCGTTTTTGGTCACCTTGGCGGCATCGCTCATCGGCTGCTTCCTGGTGCCATTGAGCATCCAGCCGGTGGTCATTTCGGCGCTAATCATCATGATGCCGGGCATGATGCTGACATCGGCCATCAACGAACTGGCCAACCAGCAGCTGGTTTCCGGCAGTGCACGTTTTGCCGGCGCGATGACCGTATTGATGAAGCTGACATTCGGCACCATTCTCGCGGCGCAGCTGGTCCAGCTTTCCGGCTGGCAGTTGCTCAGCAATGCCGGATCCTCGGTGCTGCCGATGTGGATGCCTTGGGCGATGCTCTTGCCCGGTGCGTTTGCATTGGCCGTGCTATTCAAAACCCATCTGCGCGATATTCCGATTGCGATGGCGGCAGTACTGCTCGGCTACGGGGTGATGAAGGTCTGCGCTCTGGTGCCTGCCCTGACCACCGGTGACATTCCGGTCAGTGCCTTTCTTGCCGCATTTACCGTCACTGCGGTATCGAACCTGTATGCGCGCATTTTCAATCGTCCGGGCGCCCTGATCCGCGTTCCGGGCATCATCCTTCTGGTGCCGGGCAGTCTGGGCTACCGCACCCTCAATATTGCATTTGCCCAAGATCTCGCCAGCAGTCTGGATCTGGCGTTTTCGCTGTTCGCGGCCTTGATCGCGCTGGTCGCCGGTATTCTGTTTGGCAACCTTCTGGTGTCGTCGCGCCGTTATCTGTAAGCCGGTGAATCAACCGGCAAGGCGGGCCATCAATTCGGCTTCGCTGAGGTTTTCCGAAGCTTCCGCGTTGCGGTGACGGTATTCCAGCGTGCCGGCCTGCAGGCCACGATCGGAAACCACCACGCGGTGCGGAATGCCGATCAGCTCGATATCGCCGAACATCGCGCCAGGGCGCAGACCGCGGTCATCGAGGCAAACGCTCAATCCTTTGGCCTGCAGATCGGCGTAAAGCTTCTCGGCGTAAGCGCTGACGGTGCCATCGTTTTTCGGATTGATCACGCACACGGCGACCTGCCAGGGGGCCATGGCTTCCGGCCAACGGATGCCATTGGCATCAAAGTTCTGTTCGATCGCGGCGGCGACAATCCGGCTGACACCGATGCCGTAGCAGCCCATGAACATGACCTGGGCTTTGCCGTTGGCATCGAGCACGGTAGCGTTCATGGCCTCGGCGTATTTCTGGCCGAGCTGGAAAACATGTCCGACTTCAATGCCGCGTGCGATGGACAGAATGCCCTTGCCATCCGGCGACGGATCGCCTTCGACCACATTGCGGATGTCGGCGATAACATCGGCCTCGGCCAGATCGCGGCCCCAGTTCACGCCTTGCAAATGGAAACCGTTGCGGTTGGCGCCGACGATGAAATCGGCCATATGCGCGACTGTGCGGTCGGCAATCAGGTACACCGGTTTCAGCGGTTTGACCGGGCCGAGGAAGCCGGGTTGTGCACCGAGGTGCTCGGCGATTTCGGCGTCGTTGGCCATACGGTAGTCGGCCAATCCGGGCACTTTCGCCAGTTTGATCTCGTTGACGGCATGGTCACCGCGCACCAAGGCCAGCGTGAAACCATGCTCGGAAATCAACGCAAGGCTTTTGACCGTGCGCGTGAGTGCGACCCCCAGCAGTTCGGCGACGGCTTCGCAGGTGGTCTGTGTCGGGGTTGCCGCATCGCGCAGGTCTTCGGAGGGCAGGTTGCGTTCGCTGCCAAGAGCAAGGGCCTCCGCCATTTCGATATTGGCGGCGTAATCCGAGGCATCGGAAAAGGCGATGGCGTCTTCGCCGGAATCGGCCAGTACATGGAATTCGTGCGAGGCGCTGCCGCCGATGGCACCGGTGTCGGCATTGACCGCGCGGAAACGCAGGCCAAGGCGGGCAAACACGCGGCTATAGGCATCAAACATAACCTGATAGGTCTGCGCTAGGCATTCCGGGCTCAGGTGGAACGAATAGGCATCCTTCATCAAAAATTCGCGCGCGCGCATCACACCGAAGCGCGGGCGGATTTCATCGCGGAATTTGGTCTGGATCTGGTAGAAGTTCAAGGGCAGTTGTTTGTAGCTACGCAGTTCCTGACGGGCGAAATCGGTGATGACTTCTTCGTGGGTCGGGCCGTACACGTAATCGACCTGCTTGCGGTCCTTGATTTTCAGCAGTTGCCCGCCGAATTTTTGCCAGCGCCCGGTTTCTTCCCAAAGCTCCTTCGGCTGGATCGAGGGCATCAGCATTTCCAGGGCGCCGGCATGGTTCATTTCCTCGCGCACCACCGTTTCGACCCGGCGCAGGATCCGAAGGCCGAGTGGCGTCCAGGTGTACAGACCAGATCCCAGTCGGCGGATCAAGCCCGCACGCAGCATCAGCTGATGACTGACGATTTCGGCATCGGCCGGGGTTTCTTTTGAGGTATGTAGATGGAAATGGGACAGGCGCATGGCGTAAATCACGTGTTTTCAAGCGTTTATTGTAAGGGTTAACGCCCGATTGCCCAAGCCATTTTTGGACAGGGGCCGCCGAAACTGGGTAAACTGGAGCCATGCAACCGAATCCCGCCCCGCAAAGCCAGCGCAACAAGCATATTTACCTGTTGCCCAACCTGTTGACCACCTGCGGCATGTTCGCGGGTTTTTACGCCATTCTCGCTGCCGCCAGCGGCCGTTTTGAAGCCGCGGCCGTGGCTATTTTCATCGCGGCGGTGTTCGATGGCATCGA
>JBEAYK010000160.1:0-3657 GCA_041159305.1 Pseudomonadota bacterium | reverse complement strand
TCCTGCCGGCACTGAACCTGATCGTCATGTTCCTGACCCAGAAGCTGACGCCGATGCCGGGCATGGATCCGCTACAGAAGAAGATGATGACCTTCATGCCACTGATCTTCGGCGTGATGATGGCCTTCTTCCCGTCCGGCCTGGTGCTGTACTGGGTCACCAACGGTCTGCTCGGCCTGGCCCAGCAATGGTGGATGACCAAGAAATACGGCACGCACGGCCACCATCCCGCGCCGGCGAAATAATCCGGCGCGTGCGATGACGGCTCCGACCGACACCATCGCCGCGCTCGCCACCGCGTTCGGTCCGGCCGGCGTCGGCATTGTCCGGGTGTCCGGACCGAAGGCGCGTGAAATCGGCGAAAGTCTGTGCGGACAAAGCCTGAAGCCGCGCCATGCGTTGCACGCGCATCTGCGCGAGGGTAGCGGTGAAGTGCTCGATGACGCTGTGCTGATTTTCTTCCAAGGCCCGCACTCTTATACCGGTGAAGATGTGCTGGAATTGCAGGCGCACGGCAATCCTTCCTTGCTCAATGCCATTCTGCGCGAATGCCGCGGCTTGGGCGCGCGTGACGCACGCCCGGGAGAGTTCACCGAACGCGCCTTCCTCAACGACAAACTCGATCTGGCCCAGGCCGAAGCCGTGGCCGATCTGATCAGCGCGCAGTCGGAAACCGCCGCGCGTGCCGCCCGGCGTTCGTTGGACGGCGTGTTCTCGAAGCGTTGCCATGCCGTGGCTGAACAGCTGGTGCACGCCCGCGTTTACGTGGAAGCGGCGCTGGATTTTCCCGATGAAGAAATCGATTTTCTGGCCGCACCGGAAATCCGCAATCTGCTGGAACGCTGCAGGACCGATCTGGCGCAGCTGCGCGCCGAGGCCGAGCAAGGCAAGCGCCTGATGGATGGTCTGCATGTGGTCATCGTCGGTGCGCCCAATGCCGGCAAGTCGTCTTTGCTCAATGCCCTGGCCGGCGAAGATCGCGCCATCGTCACCGACATCGCCGGCACCACGCGCGATGTGCTGCGTGAAACCATCCAGGTCGATGGCCTGTGGCTGACCTTGGCGGACACCGCCGGGCTGCGCGAAACCGAGGAAACCGTGGAAGCCGAAGGCATCCGCCGCGCCCGCGGCGAGCTGGCCAAGGCCGATCTGGTGCTGGCCGTGCTCGACGATACCAGCAACGCCTTCGCGTCCCTGGCCGAAGCCCTGCAGGGCAGCGCCGCCCGCATTCTCTGGCTGCACAACAAATCCGATTTGAGCGGGCATGCCATTGGCCGGGAACAACGCGAAGACGGCACGCATCTTTGGTTGTCGGCCAAGAGCGGCGAAGGCCTGGATGCGCTGCGTCATGAGCTGGCGCAGGCCGCCGGATTCGGCGAAAGCGGGACCGGCAGTTTCAGTGCCCGTGCACGCCACATCGACGCTTTGGATCTGGCCGTCGGCCATCTGGCGGCCGCCACGGCATTGTGCAATCAAGCCCAGGCCGAACTGGCCGCGGAAGAACTGCGCCTCGCGCACAACGCCATCGGTTCGATTACTGGACACATGGACGCCGATGCCTTGCTCGGCCGGATTTTTTCGAGTTTCTGTATAGGCAAATGAGCCACCAAGAATTCCTTTCCTTGCGCACCGCCCGCATCAATCTTAAAGTGGGCAATCATCAGAAAAGGATTTCTTATGCGCATTATTGGCACGCTCACCAAGTGGAATGACGACCGCGGCTTCGGATTCATCCTGCCCAATCAAAGCGGGGATGAGATTTTCGTCCATATCTCGGCGTTTCCAAAAGACGGCATCCGACCCACAATCGGCGAAACGGTTTCGTTCGAGACCGGAATCGAAGCGGGTAAAACGCGAGCAATTGCAGTCATGCGCCCCAGAAAAGCAGCAGATAGGCAGGGTCAGCGTAAACAAAAATCGCATGACGGACAAAATCCGGGCGCATCGCGGCTCATCGAGATGATCTTGCTTGGGTTTTTAATATTTCTGGGATATAACGCATACCAAAAGTTCATGTCATCGCGGAATACACCACCGGTGATGTTGACCGAACCGAAGGCCATTGAATCGCAATCTCAATTTACGTGTGATGGCCGAACACATTGTAGTCAAATGCGTTCCGAAGACGAGGCCCTGTTTTTCATACAGAACTGCCCGAACACCCAAATGGACGGCGATGGCGACGGAGAGCCCTGCGAGAGGCAGTTTTAACCAGAGGCCAACAAATCCTCGAAATACGCGATGGTTTTTTTCAAGCCGTCTTCCAGCGGCGTGCTGGCTTGCCAGCCCAAGGTATCGCGGGCCAGTGAAATGTCCGGGCAGCGCTGTCGCGGATCATCCACGGGCAGGGGCTTCATCACCAGTGGCGATGACGAGCCGGTCAAGCGCAGGATTGTTTCGGCCAGCGCAATCATCGTGAACTCGCCCGGATTGCCGAGATTGACCGGGCCGGTGAAGCCCTTCGGGCTGTCCATCAGCCGCAGGATGCCGGTGACCAGATCATCGACATAACAGAACGAACGGGTCTGGCTGCCGTCGCCGTAAAGCGTAATCGGCTCGTTGCGCAGGGCCTGCATGATGAAATTCGAAACCACGCGGCCGTCGTTCGGGTGCATGCGTGGGCCGTAGGTATTGAAGATGCGCGCCACCTTGATGTCCAGCCCGTACTGCCGGTGGTAATCGAAGAACAGGGTTTCCGCGCAGCGCTTGCCCTCGTCGTAACAGCTGCGCGGGCCGATCGGATTGACATTGCCCCAATAGCTTTCCGTCTGTGGATGGATGTGCGGATCGCCGTACACCTCGCTGGTTGAGGCTTGGAAGATCCGGGCCTTCAGGCGCTTGGCCAGGCCTAGCATGTTGATGGCGCCATGCACCGAGGTCTTGGTGGTCTGCACCGGATCGAACTGATAGTGCACCGGCGAGGCCGGGCAGGCCAGGTTGTAGATTTCATCAACCTCGATGTACAGCGGAAAGGTCACGTCATGCCGCATCAGCTCGAAATACGGATGGTCCAGCAGGTGCGCAATGTTCTGTTTGACCCCGGTGAAGAAGTTATCGAGGCAGAGCACATCGTGGCCGTCGACCAACAGCCGTTCACACAGGTGCGAGCCGATGAAACCGCCGCCGCCGGTGACCAGAATGCGTTTGCGTCCGGAAAAATATTTCATATCTGCTCCGGTTTATCCATGGTCAGTACAAGCCGGGTCTTGCTCACCAGCCTGTAGGGCGGCGGCATCCATCCGGCGCTTTTCAGCTGGAATGTAATATGCGGAAACGGCTTGTCTTCATCGCCGCCCCATTCCATCACCGCCGACACCACTGCGTCCCGCAACTCCTTCCTGACCGGCAGCGATAGTTCGGTGCGGATGCCATGGAAACCCATGATCTGCAGTTTGGCCGTCCGGTAAAAACTGTTGATGCAATGCTGGAGGTCCTTCTGCTTGACCTCATGGAATGCCATCCGTTCCGAGTCGTCATGGGATATCGGATTGACTAGTTCCGCCGGATAGTGGCCGGTGACCAGCCCGGCGATACTCAGGCGGTCATACAGATCATCATCCTCGCCGCCCCATCCGGTAAACACTTCGTCATAACCCTCAACACTGCGGAACGCGCGGCGCGGACACAGCACGGTGCCGTAGGCTTCGAAATCACGGA
>JBEAYK010000159.1:0-3665 GCA_041159305.1 Pseudomonadota bacterium | reverse complement strand
GATGACCCGTCTCGGATTGCCAGCGACGGCGTTGGCCGCTAAGCCCGAACATGCCGCCCTGATTGAAGCCGTCCGGAATTCCGGCGCAAGCTTACCCCCATCGCCGCCGGCCGACAAACTGCTATACCGGATTCTGGAGGGTGTCGGTCGATGGGTCGCCAATGCCTACACCAACATTCTCATCTTTCTGGATTTCCTCGGACGCACCCTGCTCAGCCTGATGGAAAGCCTGCTCAATCCCCGGCACTGGCGGGTTACGTCCATCATCTTCCACATGCAGGCCGTCGGTTTGAATGCCGTACCGCTGGTGATGCTGCTGAGTTTCATGGTCGGCGCGGTGGTCGCTTTTCTGGGCGCCACGGTGCTCAGCGAGTTCGGGGCGCAACTCTGGGTGGTCGAGTTGGTCGGTGTCGCGTTTTTCCGCGAATTCGGCGTACTGCTGACCGCCATCCTGCTCGCCGGCCGTACCGCCAGCGCGTTCACGGCGCAGATTGGCTCGATGAAAAGCGGGGAAGAGCTGGACGCCATCCGCACCATGGGTCTGGATCCCATTGAATTATTGGTTTTGCCGCGCCTGAAGGCGCTGTTGCTGACCCTGCCGCTGCTGACTTTTCTGGCCACCATGGCCGGCCTGCTCGGCGGCATGGCGGTCTGTGTCTGGCACCTCGACATCTCGCCGGAGATGTTCATCGCCCGTCTGCAGAACGAATTATCGCCGCGGCACTTCTGGGTCGGAATGAGTAAAGCACCGATTTTCGCCATGGTCATCGGCCTGATCGGCTGCCTTGAAGGTTTCAAGGTGAAGAACAACGCGCAGTCGGTCGGTGAACACACCACCTCCAGCGTGGTGCAGTCGATCTCCTTGGTGATTCTGCTTGACGCGCTGGCCGCCATGTTTTTCATGGAACTTGACCTGTGACTAACGATGCCATCATCGACGTCACTGGACTGAATAACCGCTTCGGCGATTCCGTCGTGCACGAAAACCTTGATCTGCAGGTCCGGCAGGGCGAGATCATCGGCGTCGTCGGCGGCTCCGGTTCGGGAAAGTCAGTACTGATGCGCAGCATTCTCGCACTGCACCGTCCGCAGTCCGGCAACATCCGCGTGCTGGGACGTGATGCACTGTCAGTCGATAGCGCCAGCCGGGAATACATCGAGGGCAATACCGGCGTGCTGTTCCAGAATGCGGCATTGTTCTCGTCGCTGACCGTACTCGAAAATGTCATGGTGCCGCTGAAAGAACACAGTACGCTGCCGGAATCGGTTATGCGCGATCTGGCCATGGTGAAAATCCAGCTGGCGGGATTGAGCGCCGATGCCGCCCTCAAGCTGCCGGCCGAACTTTCCGGTGGTATGCGCAAGCGTGCCGGCATCGCCCGCGCACTGGCGCTGGACCCGGCACTGCTATTCCTCGATGAGCCGACTGCCGGTCTCGACCCCATCGGGGCGGCCGGCTTCGACCAGTTGATACTCTCCATCCAGCGCGCACTCGGACTGACCGTATTTCTGATTACGCACGATTTGGATACCTTGTACACTATCTGCGACCGCGTCGCGGTGCTGGCCGACCGCCGTGTTCTGGTCAACGCACCGATCAACGAAGTCGCTGCTTTCGACCATCCGTGGATTCAGGAATACTTCCACGGGCCGCGTGGGCGGGCCGCCGAACATGCCCAGGAGAAGCTGTAATGGAAACTCGTGCCAATCATGTCCTGATCGGGGTATTCACACTGGTGGTGCTGACACTGCTGGTCGGCTTCGCGTTGTGGGCCGCCAAGTTCGCCTCCGACAGCAGCTGGAACGAATACGATGTCGTATTCTCGGAAGCGGTAACCGGTCTGGGCATCGGCGGTACGGTGCAGTTCAACGGCATCTCGGTCGGTGAAGTGCGCCGTCTGGAGATCGATCCGACCGACCCCAACAAGGTTCTGGTCCGGGTGCGCATCAAATCGGACACCCCAATCAAAGTCGACACCGAAGCCAAGCTGGCTTTCGTCGGATTGACCGGCATCACCCAGATTCAACTCAAATCCTACAACGCCAAGAGCCCGGCGCTGGCGCCTTCAGAAAGCACGCCGATCCCACGCATTTACGCCAAGGAATCGGCGCTATCGAAACTGTTCAGTTCAACTGACGACATCACCACCACTGCCACTAATGTCATGCTCCGCCTGAACCAGGCTTTCAGCGATGAGAATATCAAAAGCCTCAGCAAGACCTTGGACAACCTCGAGAAGATTTCCGGCTCGGTCGCCGCTGAACGTCAGGACATCGGCGCCATCATCCGCGATACCCGCGCCGCCATCGCCAAACTCGACAGCACTCTGGCCAGCACCGACAGCATCGCCAAGAAACTCGACAGCGGTGTGGCTGACCAACTGCCGGATCTGATCGCCAAACTGGAAAAAACCCTGGTCCAATATGAAGCGCTCGGCCGCAATGCCAATCGCCTCATGGAGACCAATAATGACGCCATTGACAACTTCTCGCAGCAGGGTCTGGCCCAGGTCGGTCCGGCCATCGCCGAGTTACGCACCCTGCTGAAACAGCTGCGGCGCGTGGCCGCCGAGATTGAAGAGCGCCCGAATGCCCTGGTTACCGGAAAAAGCACCACCGAGGAGTTCAAACCATGAGCAAGCATCCCTTGCGTTTTCTGCTGGCACTGCTTATGGCGTTGCCGCTGGCCGGTTGCATATCGCTGATCAAGGAACCCGATCCGATCGCCGTCTATGCGCTGCGCCCGCAACTTCCCGATAACGCCACACTACCCACGGTCAACTGGTCGCTCACGGTCATTCGGCCGAATGCCGTTGCCTTTCTCGACTCCAACCGCATTGCTGTCCGCCCGGAACCCAACGTGCTGCAGGTCTACAAAGGGGCGAACTGGTCCGAATCCCTGCCGGACCTGGTGCAGGCAAACCTGGTGCAAGCATTGGAAAACTCCGGCCGCATCAAATCCGTGTCGCGCCAGAACAGCGGCGTCCCGGCGGAAGTGGCGATGCTGATTGATATCCGCCAGTTCGAGTCGGTGTATGCAGCGGACGCGAAGATCCCAGATGCCGTCATCCAGATGCACGTGAAGGTTTTGGAGTATCCGAGCAACCGCGTCATCGCCGCACAGACCTTCAGCGTGATCGTGCCTTCGGCAAGCAAAGACATCCCGGACGTGGTGCAGGCCTTCGAAAGCGGCCTGAACACTGTGAATGCCGATATCATCGCCTTCACCATGGCCAACGGGCGCAGCAAATCCAAATAAAAGCTCGGGCAGGTTTACCGGTGGATTTTCCGGAACGTCAGATTGATCCGGCCAGCAACCGGCTTTGCGGTGCGTGGCAGGCTGTGCCGGTAGTTTTTCTGGGTATCGCCGCGCATCAGCAGCAGACTGCCATGCGCCAGCGCAATAGCCGATGATGCCCCGCCGGATGCCGGGCGCAACAGGAAACGGCGCACGCCACCGATACTAACCGATGCGATTACCGGCTGCGGGCCGAGTTCGGGTTCATCATCGCTGTGCCATCCCATGGCATCACGGCCGTCACGGTAATAATTCAGCAGTACGCTGTTGAAAACGTTGCCGGTTCGCGTTTCTATCACCTCTTTCAGGCGCAATACCGGTGCAATCCAGGGCACGGGCTCAAAGCGGGTATTGGAATAGCGATAGA
>JBEAYK010000158.1:0-4115 GCA_041159305.1 Pseudomonadota bacterium | reverse complement strand
GCACGGTCGCGTGCGCGAGCGGCGAGCCATACGGATCGACCACCATCCCCATCGGCCGTCCCATCTCTAACACCCGGATCTACCTTCTGGATCAGTATGGTGAGCCGGTTCCCGCGGCTGTAGCGGGTGAACTCTTCATCGGCGGCGTGCAGCAGTTGCGCGCGCGTCTCCGAACTTTCGGCCACCCGCGCTTGGCCCAGATAAAGCGCTTGGGCACAGACTTCACCGGTGTGGTTGATGCGCATCAGTCCTGCGCTGTGCCGGATCTGTGCCGGAGACATCTCCAGATCACGGGTGTCGGCGGCCGGATTGGTGCGTGCCGCCGGACCATCGGCTGAACGGGTGACCACGCCTGCGGTGGTATTGAGGGCGTGCTGAAACTCACCCAGAATGCGGTCGAGTGGTGACGTATGGCGTTGGAAAGTCATAGCAGATAGTTTGCCATGAATTCGAGCGGATGCTGCATCGGGAGCTTGCCAGCCAGATGCAGACGGCAGCCGATATTGGCTGAGAGCAACACATCGGCGGTCTCCGGAATGGCAGCCAGAACCGGCGCACGCAAGCTGGCAGCACGATCCGGATCTGCCAGTTGATGAAGTCCGGCGCCGCCGCAGCACCCGGTATCGGGCAAGACGGTAATGTGCAGATCCGGAATCCTAGACAGGAGTGCATGCACGGCGTTGCCGGATCCGTGGAAAGACGCCGTGCATGGCGTATGCAGGGCGACATGCCGGCCGTGCGCCGAGCGGAATTGCAATCCATCGGCGCGTTCGGCCAGATAGGTCATGGCATCCACCACCGAAACCCCGGCGCTGTCCTGCAATGCGCTATGGCAGCCGCTGGCCAGGACCAGCACCCGATCGAAGCCGGAAAATGCGGACTGATTGGCGGCGGCCAGGCTTGCCGCCAGGGCAGTCTGCCCGGCATGGCGCGCGGCCTGACCGCAGCAGCCCTGAGTCGACGGGATGGCCGCATCATCGCCCAAGGCCTGCAACAACTGCAGCAATGCCGTGCGGGCATGATGTTCGTAGCTCTCGGCCACGCAACCGGTAAAAATCGCATTCCGGCTGCGGGCCGGCGCCGGATCGGGGCTTGCCACCGGTGGCGGCGGCAGGGGCCGCCAACGTGTTGGCAGAATCGGATAAGCCATCCGATAGAATCCAAGCCCTCCGTTCAGCAGCGATTTATGCGCCATCAGCCATAGCGCGGCCTTTTCGCGCCAGGTCAGGGCCGGCGGGTGCGCTGCGCGGGTTTCGACCAGAAGCTGCTCATAGGACACATCGGCTGGGCAAACGGATTCGCAGCGCCGGCACCCAAGACAGGCGTCCAAGTGCTTGAAAACACCGGCTTGACCGGGATTTTCGGCCAAATCGGCCATCTGCATGATGCGGCCGCGCGGGGACTCGGCCTCCATGCCGGCCAGGGCGTATGTCGGGCAGTGTGGCAGACACAGGCCGCATTTCACGCACTGCCGGGCCAGATCGGCGCGGGACGGGGATTTCAGGACGGGAAGCATGGCTCAAATCCTAACACGGGACGCACAAGGGCTTGCGCGAGTCCGGAATTCGGGTTATCATTCCGCTTCTTATTCACTTGATTTTGTTGGAGCCCGTCATGAAAGCCATGACCGTCAGCGCCAAACCCGAAACCGTTCAGCAAGACTGGTACATCGTAGATGCCAGCGGCAAGACACTCGGTCGTTTGTCCTCGGAACTCGCCCGTCGCCTGCGCGGCAAGCACAAGCCCGTATTCACCCCGCACGTGGATACCGGTGATTACATCGTCGTGATCAACGCCGAGAAGATCGCCGTCACCGGCAAGAAGCTTCAAGACAAGATGTACTACCGTTTCACCGGTTACATCGGCAACATGAAGTCGGAAAACCTGTCGCAGGCTCTGGCCGCCCACCCGGAACGCGTGATTGAAACCGCGGTCAAGGGCATGCTGCCGAAGAACCCGCTCGGCCGCGCCATGTTCAAGAAGCTGAAAGTCTACAAAGGCTCCGAGCATCCCCACACCGCCCAGCAGCCGCAAGCGCTGGACATCTGAAAGACCTACAGGTAAATCATCATGGCTGTTCAGCAAAACTACGGCACCGGTCGCCGCAAATCCTCCACCGCCCGCGTGTTCCTGCGCAAGGGCTCGGGCAACATCGTCATTAACGGTCGCGCCATTGACGAATTCTTCGGTCGCGAAACCTCGCGCATGATCGTCCGTCAACCGCTGGAACTGACCCAAACCACCGAACAGTTCGACGTCAATGTGACGGTCGAAGGCGGCGGCATCACCGGCCAGGCCGGCGCCATCCGTCTGGGCATCGCCCGCGCTCTGGTGGAATACAACGACACCCTGAAATCCGATCTGCGCAAAGCCGGCCTGATGACCCGCGATGCCCGTGAAGTGGAACGTAAAAAAGTCGGTCTGCGCAAAGCACGTCGCGCTACCCAGTTCTCGAAACGTTAATCGGTTTCACGCATCAAACGAAAAACCCGCCGGAAGGCGGGTTTTTTTATGTCGGATCATTTGCTGTGTTCTTGTTTCAAGCGTTTGTCCAGACGATCTTCCGCAGCATCCGCGTATTTCCGGCAACTCGTTGCATCGATCAGCGAGTCGGTTTTGGCGCGTTCGAACAGATTCGAAAATTCCGGGTGGGCGGAAACCAGAATGTCGCAGTCGAGCGCACGGATCTTGGCGATGCTTTGCCGGAATGCGGTGAGATAACCCGGATGATCACTGAACTTGTAATCCGGTTCGCTCACTGGAGACAGACTGTCGGCGTAGACAATTGTCAGGCAACGGCCGGCATCACAACTACGCCAGCTCCAACTGTTGCCACTGGGCGCGTGTCCGGGCGTATCGTGCGCGGTAACCATCACATCGACCAAGGTAATCTGTTGACGATCTTTTACCGTGCGGACATTGCCGATGGCGGGAAAGAGCATGGTGTTGTCGGGAGCGTATTGCGGATCTTTCAGTGACGCGCGGCCGCTACGCAGTCCCTCCTTGGATGTTGCCGCCGCCAACACCGGTGCGCCACTCATCCGCTGCAACGCGGCCAAACCGCCGGCGTGGTCGAAGTGTGCATGCGAGCTGAGCAGCCACTTTACGTTCTTGATATCGAAACCAAGTGCTTTGATGTTGGCCGCAATCACTTTCGCGGACTGCGGCAAGCCGCCGTCAATCAGGAAATGCCCTTTCGGCGTGGTGATCAGAACCGCACTCAGACCTTCGGTACCGACGTAGTAACTGTTGCCATGCAGTTTGAACGGCGCATGCGGCGCATTCCAACCTGCGCAACTGCCGCAGTTGATCGGTTTTTCATCCCAAGCCACCGCTGGCAAAGTGGCCAGCATCAGCAACGCGCCGATCATGCCCGGATTTCGCCGCCGGTAATGACCAGGTCGGCGCCACGCGCCGCGAACAGGCCGTTGCAGACCACGCCGACGATGGCATTCAGATCGCTTTCCAGTTTCACCGGGTCGGTGATCGACCAGCCATGCACATCGAGAATCCAGTTGCCGTTGTCGGTGACCACGCCTTCGCGCCAGATGGGTTGACCGCCGAGAATCACTTCCACCGGCACCGGAAAGCGGCCCAGTACCGGCACCAGCTTCGAGGAATCCACGATGCAGATGAACTGCGTGCTGGCCGCCGCGATGATTTTCTCGCGGGTCAGCGCCGCGCCGCCACCCTTGATCAGGCGGTTATGCGGATCGCATTCGTCGGCCCCGTCGACATACAGACCGAGCGGACCGGAGGCGTTCAGATCAAGCACGGCAATGCCGAGTTCCTTAAGTTGTTTCGTACTCTGTTCCGAGCTCGAGACCGCGCCTTCGATGCGATGCTTGATGCGGCCCAGGCCCTGGATGAAGTAAGCGACCGTCGAGCCGGTACCGACGCCGACGATGTTGCCGTCCTGCACGAAGTCGAGGGCGCGTTCGGCCGAAGCCTGTTTGCCTTGTTCGGGAGTCATTTGGTTTTTTCCAGTTTGAGGATGGTCTGCCATTGGGCTTTGCTGACCGGCACGATGGACAGCCGGTTGCCGCGGTTGAGCAGGGCGAAATCGCCGAGCGCCAGGGTGTGTGTTTTCAGTTCTTCAAGACTCAGCTCGCGTT